>JBKJXT010000430.1:0-5699 GCA_046716205.1 Actinomycetota bacterium | reverse complement strand
ACGTCTCCGTCTCGGCGCGCGGTCCACCGCTGGCAGGACATGTGTTCACGATTACGTTCGCGGACACGCTCGGCTCCATCCCTGTTCTGCTGATCGACGCAACGAACCTCACCGCGGGCAACGAGCTGCAACACCTGAGCCTTGCCGACGCGACCGGCGGCACGTTCTCCGTGACCTTCCGGGGAGCGACGACCGCCCCGCTCGCAGCGAGAACCACCGCGCGAGCCCTCGAGACCGCGCTGCAGCGCCTCACCACGATCGGCGCGGGCAACGTCGCGGTCACCGCAACCACCGACGGTTTCGACATCCTGTTCCTGGGCGCGCTCGCGGGTGTCGACCTCCCGGCTCTCGGCGTAGACGACCCCACCCTCGTGCGGTTCACGCCGCCGTCGGACGCCGTGCTCGTCACCGCCGCCGCCGGCGGCACGGTCCGGGTCGGGCGGGCGTCGGTGACGTTCGCGCCCGGTGCGCTTCCGTTCGACGCTTTCCTCGTGATCCGGATCGCCAACGTGACCGTGCCCGGGTTCCGAGCCACCTCCGCGATCTACGACTTGGTGGCGTTCGATGCGGCGACCGGTGCCGAGCTGCACGTCTTCGAGCACGGTCCCGAGCTCACCATCGACGTCCGCGGCGCCTCGCAGATCCAGCAGATCTTCTACCTCGACCCGGAGCGTGGGCCGACGCGTCTGGTCTCGCGTCACGATCGTGCACGCGGCATGGTGGCCGCGCGCCTCGAGCACTTCTCGCTGTACGCAGCCGGCATCATCGAGAAGGTCATCACGCTCTCCGATGACGCGAGCCACGCCGTCTCGCTGGAGGTCGTCGGCGCGTTCCTGCGCATCACCGTGGACGGCGTTCTGTACACCGAGGCGTTGTCGGGCGTGTCGTCGCTGCGCATCGTCGGCGGCAACCGTGCCGACTCCGTGGTGCTGCTCACGGCGATGTCGTTGCCGGTCTCCTTCGCGGGCAACGGCGGGATCGACATGCTTCGCGGACCGCTCACCGACGCGGTCTGGACCGTGTCGGGAGCGGACGCGGGTGCCGTCGCCGGGCTGACGTTCACCGGCATCGAGCGGCTCGTCGGCGCCAGCGACAACCGCGACCTGTTCCGCATCGACGCGAGCGGCTCGGTGTCGGGCATCATCGACGGGGGAGCGGGAGGCTTCGACACCGTCGAGCTCACCGACGGCACCTTCGCGATGGTGGAGTTCATCGCGACGCGCATCGACGCGGGGCGCATCCTGCGCGACGCGGACGTGCTGACCTACCAAGGTCTCGAGCCGATCATCGACGGCACCACCGGTCCGGCGCGCACGTTCACCGACCAGACCGCGGGCGCGTCGACGATCATCCTGCGCGACTGCCAGCTGGTCACGACGGTACCGACGGTCAGCTGCGCGCAGCCGCCGGTGACCGCAGACGGCGCGTTCATCGTCGACACCAGCACCGGCGAGGACGTCGTTTTCACGAATGCGGGCACCATCACTTCGCTGACGATCAACGCCGGCGCCGGTGGCGACACGATCACCCTGAACGTGCTCGACCCGAACTTCGCCGGCTCGATCACGCTCAACGGCGGGGTCGGGAACGACACCATCGACGTGTCCGCGTACGACAAGCCCACGTTGTCGGTCGCGGTCAACGGTGACGACGGCAACGACATCATGACCTTCGGTCCCACGCTCGGGACCTACACGGGTGGCCTCGGCGACGACGTGTACAACCCCGGCAGCCCGGTGCGCGCCGGCACGATCGTGGAAGCCATCGGCGGCGGGATCGACGTCCTGAACATAGTGCCCGCCGCCGCAAGCGGCAGGACGTTCACCGTCTCGCCTGACAACCGCACGATCACGAGCAACGAGCTCACCGGCCCCACCGGTGACGACCGCTCGATCACGCAGACCGGCGCGGAGCTCGTCGAGCTTATCGACGTCGCGTTGAACGGCTGGACGGGCGCCCAGGGCCTGCGCGATGAGCTGAGCCAGGGACTGGCCGGGCTTGCGTCGACGATGCAGAACCTCACGCTCGCCCTGTATCACCTGCGCAACGCGCTCCCGCTGCTGGATCCTGCATCGGCCTCGAGCCTCGCGGGGATCCTCGAGATCGGCGCAGCCTTCGAGCAGATCCGCACGGTCGCCCAGCCGGCGCTCCAGGCGATCGGCGGCACGCCGAACCTCTCGGCGGTGCGCGACGCCCTCAACGCGCTCACCTACGGCAACGCAGCACTGACCAACATGCGGTTCGGTACCGGCTACCGCGGCGCGCCGGGTACCCGCGCGCTCGAGGTGTACCTCGGACCGTCCTTCGCGGCGGGCGGCACTGGTGTGTCGAAGTCGATCGCCCTGTCGCTCGGCAGCGCCGGGCAAGCGTCGGGTCTGCGGTTCGAGTCGACGTCTGGCACGGCGATGATGACGGTGGCCGCGAAGTTCGTGGGCGCGCTGCCGTTCGGGATGACGACCACCGGCACGCCGGACACCTTCCTGGTTCCCGGCTCCCTGCTGACCATGAGCGTGAACGGGACGGTCGACCCCTCGACCCTGCGAGTCATCATGTCGTTCCTCGAGGGAACCGTCGGCGCCGGCACGCTCGCCCTCACCGGCTCGCTCGGGCTTACGACCAAGGACCCGACGCCCGCCGATCAGCGGATCACCGTCGCCGATCTCGGCTCCGAACCGCGCGACCTGTTCGAGCAGCCGGTGCCGCAGACGACGGCCGCGGGCGGCACGCTGACCGTCGTGTTCCCGCCCGGGCTGCGCATGCCCGGCGGCGCGCCGATCGACCAGGGCACGCTGGTGATCTCGATCACAGGCGGGTTGTTCGGCGACCCGGCCGGACCCGCCGCCGCGACCAGCACCTTCGATGTCCCGAACAACGGCGGAGACCTGTCGAACTTCGGCTCGGTCGGCCCCAACGAGGTCCTGGGCATGCTCGGGCAGCTGTTCGACCTGCTCGGCGCGCTGTCGGGCGCGCAATCGCTGACCCTGAAGCTGCCCTTCACTGAGCTGTCACTTGGGACGGCGCTGGACTTCACCCGCGCCTTCCAGCGTGCGGTGCTCGACCCGCTGTTCAAGAGCGGCAACGCGCTGATGCCCGACGCCAACGGCGACGGACAGGTCACCACCGCGGACCTGGCGTTCACGAGCATCCACTCCTTCCTCGCATCGCTGTCGATCGGACTCGGGTTGCCGAACGGGTCGCTCACTGCCACCTACGACCCGGCGATCCCGGCGGTGAAGTTCCAGTTCAACTTCGACAAGGCGTTCGGCTTCGGCACCACGGTGGACGTGCTCACACGCGGTGTCAGCGTGATCACCGACGTCCAAGGCAACGGAACCGTCGGCGAGGCGCAGATCATCGTCCTGAATGCGACCGCAGGCAGCTTCACGCTGAGCCGCGGCACCCAGAAGGTCACGGTACCGTTCGACGTGAGTCCATCGGCCCTCGAGTCGCTGATCGAGAACGCGACGACGGGGCTCGGGGTGGTCGTGCAGCAGATCACCGCGGACGTCAACGCCGCCGGCGCGCGCGCCTTCCGCATCGAGTTCGCCGCCTCCGCGGGCAACGTGGCGCAGCTGGTCGCCGACGGCACCGGCCTCACGTCGTCGCTGACGCGTCAGGCCGTGGTCGCGCCGGTCGGGACGGCGCCGTTCTGGCTCGCCTACGTCGGTACGAACAACAAGATGGAGGTCACGACCAAGCTGCTCAGCGCATCTACCCCGCAGGAGCTTGATACAGCGCTTGAGAACCTCACCCGCATCGACGGCTCGGCGGTTCAGAAGCTCAACGCCACCTCCGTCGTCGTCTACACGATCACGCTGCCGGCAAGCCCCGCGCCCACGACGCTGGCAGCGGCGGGCGGCCTCGCATTGAACCTGCAGCACCAGCTCGGACCGGTGGATCTGTCGGCGAGCGGTGCCTTCATCCCGCTCGCGCGCCTCACGGCGTTGGCGGTGTTCGGCATCGACCTCAGCGTCAGCGAGCCGCTGCTGTACGCGCCGGGCGCGTTCACGCCGGGACCGCGCGCCCTGCCGCGCACGCTCGCGCACGGCGGCAAGCTGATCGAGATTCGCGAGCTGCGCGCCGGCTCACCGCAGCACGGCGTGAGCGAGGTGCAGTTGCTGACGGTGCGTGGAGCCGTCGGAGCCGGGTCGACGTTCACGCTCCGTTTCGAGAACAGCAACGCGTCGACGCCGATCCCGGTCGGATCGGACGCCGCAGCGATCGTCTCGGCGCTCAACGGCTTGGTGTCCGGGCTCGTCGTCCAGGTCGAGAAGACCACCTTGCCCGAAGGCAACGTCTACGCCATCACGTTCCTCGGTTCGCGCCAGAACCAGCAGGTGACCCTGCTGGAGCCGAACGGCCAGAACATCGCGGCGCGCAATGAACAGCAGAAGCTCCGTATCGCCAGCGCCATCGGCGGCACGTTCAAGATCACGATCAGCTACGACGTCGACGGCAATGGCAGCATCTCCGACGGCGAGCGGCGCACGACCGAGGCGATCCTGTTCAACGCCGCTGACAGCGTCGTCGAGAGCGCGATCACGAACCTGACCGCGCTGATGGTCAACGGCGCCGACATCATCCAAACCGTGGCCGTCGACGGGACCCCGGGCAACTACACCCTCACGTTCCAGTCGACGACGCTCGACATACCGTTGATCCAGGCCGACGCCTCGCAGCTGCACGGCACGTTCACGGCTGATACGGCCACGACCGGTCAGCTGCCTGACAACGCTACCTTCAACCTGGCGCTCCAGAACGAGCCGACGATCGTGGTGCGGACCATCCGAGAAGCGATCCGCGAGATCACCGTGACGACCTTGCAAGAGGGTGGCCGGTCGATCCGCGTCGAGACCGTCCGGCAGGGCCGCCCGGCGTCAAGTGGCTCGACACCGGTCAACGAGGTCCAAGAGGTCCTCGTGCGCTCCGACGGCGGGACGTTCAAGCTCAGCTACGGTACCCAGACCACGTCCGACATCGTGTTCGACGCCTCGTCGGCTGTGGTGCAGACCGCGCTGCTCGGCATCCTGCCCGGCGGCTCGGTGATCACCGTATCAGCGCGCGCGCCACCCGAGGGACGTATCTGGCGTATCGAGTTCGTAGGTGGTCCGGTCGGCGCGACCGACGTCAACGAGCTCGTGATCACAGCAGACAACGGCAGCGGTGGGATGACCGTGTTCCACCGGCCTGAGATCCAGAAGATCACCATCACCGCCAGCACCGGCACGTTCGGGCTTGCCATGGGGTCGGCGACGATCACCGGGATCAGCCCGCTGATCAATCCGGAGGACCTCGCGACACGGATCCGCGAGCTCGCGACGAGCTTCGGCATCGACGCCACCGGGCTCAGCGTCGTGGATTCCGGCGGCTACCTGATCGTCTTCCCCGCGCCGCTGGGCAACGTGCCGACGCTGGCGCAGGTCCTCCCGACGCTGGAGGCAGCTTCGACGTCGGATCCCACTGCACTCTTCCTCCGCCCGATCCAGTCGAGGCAGATCATCGAGATCCACGACGCCACCGGCGGGACCTTCAGACTCTCGTTCAAGGGTCAGCAGACCACACCCATCGACTACGACGCGTCAACGACCGACATCGAAGCCGCACTGGGCGCGTTATCGACGATCGGTGGGACGAACGTGACCGTCTTCCGCGTCGGAGACACCCTCGACGTCAGACTCTCGCCGGAGCTCTTCCGTGAT
>JBKJXT010000429.1:0-3553 GCA_046716205.1 Actinomycetota bacterium | reverse complement strand
GCCTAGGCTCGGTTGGGGTGCCCCCGCGCCGGGCTCCGCGTATTAGCAAGGAAAACGACCACGAGGGCGACAGGACCCAGGAACAGACCAAGCAGCACCCACCAGGCTGCGCCCCTCCCCTTGCGGTGCGCGATCAATGCGGTAAGCGCGCCGAAAGCGACGATAAGCGAGAGGATCCCCACCCCAGGTCCGACCCGGACGGCAGCACCTCGAGCTGCGCCTCGGCCTCGTGGACCGATGCGAGCAAGGTCACGACGTTGGCGCGCGGCCTTCGAGGACTGCGGTGAAGTCCTCGATCGCCTTCTTCAGGTTCGGGTCGCCGCTGAAGGGATAGGCCGCCGCCATCAGCGCCTCGCCGGCGCGCTGGATCGTCTTGCGATCACCGAGCACGCGCTGGACGTCGGCGCGGGCGCGCGATGTCGAGCAGAAGGGCGCGCGGAGGGTGTCGTAGTAGCGGCGGATCTCGCCGATGGCGCGTGGCGTGGGGTCTGTTTTCACCGGTGATCTCCTGTGGCTCGGGAACGGGGAGAAGGGTACCGCAGGCGAGCGAGCCCGTCGCCGCGGCGGTAGCGTTGCTGCCGCCATGACCGATCTCTGCCTGATGCAGGTCCACGCCCACCCCGACGACGAGGCATCCAAGGGGGCCGGCACGACCGCGCGCTACTCCGCCGAGGGTGTGCGCTGCGTCCTGGTGACCTGCACCGGCGGTGAGGCCGGCGAGATCCTGAACCCGGCAGCCGACACCGAGGAGGCGCGCCGCGACATCGGCGCCGTGCGCGCCCGCGAGCTCGAGCGCAGCGTCGAGGTGCTCGGTTACCACTCACTTCATCTGCTTGGCTACCGCGACTCCGGCATGCCGGACTCGGAGTACAACAAGCATCCCGACGCGTTCGCCAACGCGCCGCTGGACGAGGCGGTCGCGAAGCTGGTGGCGATCATCCGTGCGGAGCGGCCACAGGTGATGCTGACCTACGGCGAGGACCACTCCGGCTCTCCGCACCCCGACCCCATCCGTACCCACGAGATCTCAGCGATCGCCTTCGAAGCCGCCGGGAACGCCGACCGCTTCCCGCAGGACGGGGAACCGTGGCAGCCCAGCAAGCTCTACTACATGGGGTGGAGCGCGTCGCGGATCCGGGCCCTGGATGAGGCGTTCAAGCGTCTCGGCTACGAGAGTCCCTACGGAGAATGGGCCGAGCGGATCGGCACGGAGGATCATTTCACGACTCGTATCGACGTCGGAGAGTTCCTCGGGGCCCGGCGCGCGGCGCTGCTCGCGCACTCGACCCAGATCGATCCCACCTCGCACTGGATGACCCTGCCCGACGAGGTCATGCGCGAGACCTACCCCTGGGAGGAGTACGCGCTTGCGCGCCCGGCGCCGGCCGACGGCGCGCCGCTGGAGACCGACCTGTTCGAGGGGCTGCGCCACCCCCGGTAATTAGGTTGCGTCGCTCGAGTTGAAGGCGCAGACTCGCTCGTTGACCCCAACCCGATCATGGACCCTTCACGCCCTGCCACAAACGGAACGCGCGATGTCCGCTCGCGCGCATTCGGGCTCGTCATCCGCGACTACAACCAGCAGCTGCGGATCGATCGCGCCATCGCGTGGCCGGCGATGCTGCTGCCGGGGATCGGGGAGATCCTGGTGCTGTACGTCCCGCCGCTGGTGGTCGCGCGCGTGCTCGCCCTGGTCACGCTCGACGACCAGGTCACCGTTAGCGAGCTGATCCCGTACATCGCACTGTTCGGCGCGACCTGGTTCGGCGGGGAGATGATCTGGCGCGTCGGCAGCTTCTTCATCAACAAGACCATCGCCTGCGGCCTGCAACGGCTCTACGTGGCGTCGATGGACCACCTCCTGCGCAAGGACCTCGCGTTCTTCCACGACAACTTCGCCGGGGCGCTCACGAAGAAGGCGCTGGCGTACGCGCGCGGGTACGAGATGGTGGTTGCGACGCTCTCGATGGACGTGATCGCCAACCTGTTGCCGCTAATTTTCGTCGGTTTCGTGTTGTGGAGCTACTCACCCCTGTTGATCCTGGCGCTGGTGGGATTGATCGCGCTGACGCTCGCGCTGATGCTCCCGCTGATCCGCAGACGCAAGCGACTGGTGGACGATCGAGAGGAGAACAGCAACACGTTGGCCGGCCACGTCGCAGACTCGATCACCAACATGGAAGCGGTGCGCGCCTTCGCACGCGAGGAGCACGAGGCGCGTGTCCACGACCGCAACGTCGCGACGTTCGTGCGCGCGTCGCGGAGATCCTGGGATTACCAGAACACGCGCATCAGCATGGTCGCGGCGCCGATGTACGTGCTGACGAACATGGTGGGGTTCCTGCTCGCGCTGGCTCTCGGCGGGGATGGGACGCGCCACATGCAAACCGTCTTCGTGACGTTCAGCTACTTCTCGATCTTCACACGCGTGCTGTGGCAGTTCAACCACATCTATCGAAGCCTGGAGTCCTACATGGCGGAGGCAGCTCAGTTCACCGAGCTGATCCTCGACGCGCCCAAGGTGGTCGACGTCGCCGAGCCGGCGCCGTTCGTACCGCGCGATGCAAGCGTCGAGCTCCGCGACGTCACCTTCCGGTACAGCGATCGCAGCGGTGAGCATCTCTTCGAAGATCTGAACCTCAACATCGCCGGCGGCGAGCACGTGGGACTGGTCGGCCGCTCGGGCGGCGGCAAGACCACGGTCACGCGCCTGCTGCTGCGCTTCATGGATCTCGACCGTGGTCAGATCTTGATCGGCGGTCACGACATCGCCGCGATCTCGCAGCGCGACCTGCGCGAGATGATCGCCTACGTCCCGCAGGACCCGGTCATGATCCACCGGTCGCTGATGGACAACATCCGCTTCGGCCGGCTGGATGCGACCGACGAAGAGGTCCGGCGCGCGGCAGCACTGTCCCACGCCGTCGAGTTCATCGAGGCGCTCCCGGCCGGATACGACACGCTGGTGGGCGAACGCGGGATCAAGCTGTCCGGTGGCCAGCGCCAGCGGATCGCGATCGCGCGCGCGATCCTGAAGAACGCACCGATCCTGGTGCTGGACGAGGCGACGAGCTCGCTGGACAGCGATAGCGAGCGATTGATCCAGGACGCGTTATGGCGCCTGATGGAGGATCGCACGGCGATCGTGATCGCGCATCGCCTCAGCACGGTGCAACGGATGGACCGGCTCGTCGTACTGGAGCAGGGACAGATCGTGGAGCACGGGAGCCATCGCGAGCTTCTTGACCTCTGCGGGGTGTACTCCTCGCTGTGGCTGCACCAGTCGGGCGGATTCCTCGAAGACGACACCGCCGAGCAGGACGCGCCGGCCTAACTCGCGCGTCGGCCGAAAATGCAGCAGGACCGATCACACCGTTCGGCGCGGCGTAACGCGAGAACTCACAGCAGGGGCGCGACGTCCCGCGCGAACGCTTCGATCTGCTCGCCTGCGACCGGGTCATCCATCGGCGGCTCGTGCCACAGCACGAAGTCGGCGACACCGAGGTCTCTGAACCGAGCGATCTCTGCAGCGACGTCGGCGGCCGCACCGAAG
>JBKJXT010000428.1:0-8129 GCA_046716205.1 Actinomycetota bacterium | reverse complement strand
CAAAAACCGAGACTCATTTCAGGCACGCAAAGGGCGCACCAAGGTTGGTTTGGAAAGCGAAAGGGCAGGATAGCAACGTGGCCATCCTGCCGTCAACCGGCTGGTCTCGATATAGGTCAAGCAGGCGTTAGGGTAGCCCCCGCAGGGGGCCCCGGTCAAGGGTTTCGGCGCCGATTTTCACGGCCATTCGTTCTCATCTGCGGGTCCCCGGAACGCCGTCAGGGGCCCTTCTGAGGCCCCTGACCAGCGGAAACGGTGTGTTACTTGATCTCGACCGTGGCGCCTGCGCCTTCGAGCTGGGCCTTGATCTTGTCTGCCTCGTCCTTAGCGACGTTCTCCTTGACGTTCTGAGGTGCGCCTTCGACCAGGTCCTTGGCCTCCTTCAGGCCCAGACCGGTGATCGCTCGCACCTCCTTGATGACGTTGATCTTCTTGTCGCCGGCGCCGGTCAGGACGACCGTGAACTCGGTCTTCTCCTCGACCTCTTCAGCAGCGCCGCCGCCGCCGCCTGAGGGCATCGCCATCGCGACCGGTGCGGCCGCCGTGACGCCGAACTTCTCTTCGAACTGCTTGATGAACTCGCTCAGCTCGAGCAGGTTCCATTCAGCGATCGCGTCGAGAACGTCGCCGCTAGACATCTTCGCCATGACTGTTCCTCCTACCCTTCCGTGATCTCGTCGGTGGTTCCCGCCGGTGCGTCAGAGACGGGTGCTTCTTCTGCTGCCGGCTCCGGCGCGGCCTCGACCGCTGGCTCCGTCGTCTCGGTTTCCGGTGCTGCTTCCGGTGCTTCTGCTTCCGGTGCTTCTGCTTCCGGTGCTTCTGCTTCCCGTGCTTCAGCTTCCGGTGCTGCTGCTTCCGGTGCTTCTGCTTCCGGTGCTTCTGCTTCCGGTGCGGGCGCGGGCGGTTCGGATGCCGGCGCGCCTCCCTCGGGCGGCAGCTTGTCGCGCAGCTGTGCGAGCAACGAGCCAAGGTTGTTGAAGCCTGCCGCGAACAGGTTCGCCGCCTGCTGGATCGGCGTGATGAACATCCCCGCCGCCTTCGCGAGCATGATCTCTCGCGACTCGAGGTTGCCCAGTGCGGTGACGTCGGCCGAGTTCAGGACTCGCACGCCCAGCACCCCGCCCTTGAGCACGAGCGTCGGAACCTTCTTCGCGAACTCGCTCAGCTTCTTCGCCGCGACGACCGGGTCGCCGGTCGCGAACGTGAACGCCGTCGGACCGTTGAAGTGCTCGGTCAGGCTCTCGAGCCCGGCGTTGCGGGCTGCGATCGCAGCAAGCGTGTTCTTGTAGACCTTGTAGTCGGCGCCGGCTTCGCGCAGGCCCGTTCGCAGCTCGGCCAGCTCGTGCACGGTCATCCCGCGGTACTCGCTGAGGATCACGGCCGAGGACGCGGTGAGCTTCTCCTGGATCTCGGTGACCGCGTTGGCCTTGTCGCGCCGGGGCCCACCCTCGGAGATGCGAGGGCCACCGAGCTTCTTGCGCGTCTGCGGTGGTCTCTTCGTCTTCGCCATCTGTCCTCCGGACAAAAAAAGAACGACCGCCGATGACAGGCGGCCGCATCAGATAGCGGACCAGTCTCGCAGACCTCGGGAGGCTCTTGAGGACTTAACCCGCCTGAGCGGGACCTCCTGTCTTCGGCGCGCTGAAAGATAGCAGGCGCGCGCCCGACGTGCGACCGGCCTTACGGAGCGGGCATCCACCCCGTCTCGTCTCGCCAGCCGGCGAAGCTCCCGGCCGCGATCACCACCGAGTACCCACGCAGCCATCTGTTGGCGATCCGGGGCTCCGCCCAGCTCAACGGCGCAGCGGTGAGACCGTCGAAGAACGCCTCTGAATCAAGCACGGCGCGCAGCCGCTCGCGGGTGAGGTTGACCCCCGCTCGGCCGATCGCCTTCGCGGCGACGAGGATCCCCTGGTAGGCGGCCTCGGCGGCGCGCGACGGGTTGGGGCCCGCGGCCACGTGGAACCTCTCCACCGCGGCGTCGTAGGCGCCGATCGGCGGCTGGAAGTCGATCCATGCGAGCATCCCGCGACACCGCGCGCCGCACCGACTCGCGAACCCCTCGTTGAAAAGGCCGTGCCACAGCGAGGTGCCCGTGACGCCGAGCCGGGGGTTGCCGGCCAGCCAGGTGAGCGCTGTCTGGGGTTCAAGAACGAGGACGACCTCGTCGCATCCGTCGCACGCTTCGTTGAACCGCCGGATCTCGTCTGCGTACGAGGGCCGTCCGGGGTAGATCTCCTGCGTGTGCAGCCCGGCTCCGTCGAGAGCGTCTACCGCATCGCGCATCGCCACGGCAGCCGCGACGGCGTAGGGCATCGTGGGGTCGAGGACGAGCCCGAACCTCCGCGCGCCCCGCTCGTACGCGCGGTGCACGACGGTCGATGCGAACGTTCGCGCGTGGGATCCCACCGGCCAGACCGTCGGCGCGCTGAACTCAGCCGGATGATCGCCCGCGGTACCGACGACCGGGATCGCCGCCCGGTCGATGTCACCGGAAACCATCACGGGCCACCACGCGCTCGAGGGCATCGAAACGAGCGCGAAGAAGTCATCTTCGATGAAGTTGCGTGTGAACTGCGCGGACCGCTCCTCGTCGCCACCGTCGTCGACGGCGGTGACCTGCAGCAGTCGCCCACAGATCCCGTCGGCAGCATTGATTTCCCGCACGACGCTCTCAACAGCGGAGACCGCACCGCTGTCAGCGCCCGGCCCGCTCAGCGTCGCGACCATCGCGAGCTTCACGATGCGGTCGCCGACCCCTCGGTCTGTGGCGGTGGGCGTTCCGGTATCTGCGCACTCGATCGCAGGCAGGGGATCGAGCACGGAGACGTGCGTTTCGTCCGAAGCCGTTGCGGACTGAGTGAGCGGCTCGCATCCATCGCCCCGAACGATCGCGGTCACCGCGTATCGACCCTGACCTGGGTAGGTGACCGTCATCGACTTCGATCGCGAGTCGCCCTCCAAGCAGGCGCGCACCGACGAGATCGCACCGCCAGCACCGTCGTAAACGCTGGACGAGCAGTGTCCCGGCAACCCCGGGCAGAGCTCCAGCGAACGGACCTTGCCGTCGCGGTCCTGCGCGTTCGCAGTCACGATGAAGGTGTACCGATCGGGTCCGGGCTCGATGTCGATCGATACGGTCGGCTCTCCGGGATCCAAGACGGGGAGCGCGCCCGCCGACCCGGTTCCGACGAGGGTCATCCCGAGGACCAAGGCGATCGCGATACGACCCTTCATGAGCCCCTCCCCCCGCGCGCGAACGACGCCTGCTCCGGCAGGTTCTACGCGGTGGGCCGGGACTCCTCCCCGGTAGAGGAGCTACTCCGCGGCGATCTTGACGCCGGGTCCCATCGTGGAGGAGACGGTCACGCCCTTGATGTACTTGCCCTTGGCAGAGGCGGGCTTGGCGCGCCGGACCTCGTCCAGCACCATGTGGAGGTTCTCGGCGAGCGCCGCCTCCTCGAAGGACGCCTTCCCGATCGGGACGTGCACGTTCGCGCCCTTGTCGGTGCGGTACTCGACCTTGCCCGCCTTGATCTCGCGCACGGCCTTGCCGACCTCAGGGGTGACGGTGCCGGTCTTGGGGTTGGGCATCAGGCCGCGTGGTCCGAGCAACTTACCGAGCTTGGAGACGACCGGGCCCATCATGTCCGGCGTCGCAACGGCGGCGTCGAAGTCGAGGAAGCCTTCCTTCTGGATGCGGTCGGCGAGGTCCTGGGCACCGACGACGTCGGCACCTGCGGCGCGCGCCTCTTCGGCTGCGGGACCCGCGGCGAACACCGCGACGCGAACGGTGCGGCCGGTGCCGTGCGGCAGCGAGACGGTGCCGCGAACCATCTGGTCGGCTTTGCGCGGATCCACGCCGAGTACGATCGCGACGTCGACGCTCTCGTCGAATTTGCGCGTGGCGAGGGACTTCACCAGCGCGACGGCCTCTTCGGGCGTGTAGATCCGATCGCGGTCGACTTTGGCGCTGACCTCGGCCATCTTCTTGGATTGCTTCGGCATCTCGTTACCTCCTGTGGTGATCGCGGCGCGCCGCGCGCGCCTCCCACGTCGTGGTTCAGTCGCTGATCGTCACGCCCATCGAGCGTGCCGTACCTTCGATGATCTTCATCGCCGCATCGATGTCGTTCGCGTTGAGATCGGGCATCTTGATCTCGGCGATCGCACGCACCTTGTCGCGCGTCAGGTTCGCAACCTTGGTGCGGTTGGGGACGCCTGAGCCCTTGTCGACGCCTGCTTCTTTGAGGATGAGCACGCTCGCCGGCGGTGTCTTGGTCACGAACGTGAAGGAGCGATCCTCATAGATCGTGATCTCTGCGGGGATGACGGTGCCGCGCTGCGATTCGGTCGCGGCGTTGTACTGCTTGCAGAACTCTTGGATCGCGATGCCGTGCGGGCCCAGCGCGGTGCCGACCGGGGGCGCGGGCGTCGCGGCTCCCGCTTGGAGCTGGAGCTTGACGACCGTTGCGATCTTCTTCTTCTTGGGGGGCATGACGTGCTCTCCTTACACCTTCGAGATCTGATCGAATGCGAGCTCTACGGGCGTTTCACGACCGAAGATGTTGACGAGCACCTTGACCTTCGCCCGCTCGCCGTCCACCTCGTTGATGACGCCCTGGAAGTTGGCGAACGGCCCCGTCGTCACGCGCACCGGGTCGCCGGGCTGCCATTCGGCGCGAGGCTTGGGCTTCTCGGCTTCCGCGCCCTTGCCGCGGCCGAGGATGTTGTCCACCTCTTTCACCGACAGCGGGATCGGCTTGGTTCCGCTGCCGACGAAGCCGGTGACGCCAGGCGTGTTGCGCACGACGTACCACGAGTCGTCATCCATCTCCATGCGCACAAGCAGGTAGCCCGGGAACACCTTGCGCTGGACGGTCTGCTTCTTGCCGGCCTTGATCTCGACGACGTCTTCCATCGGGATGACGATCTCGTAGATCTTGTCCTCCATGTTCATGGAGGAGACGCGGGTCTCGAGGTCGACCTTGACCTTGTTCTCGTAGCCAGCGTAGGTGTGCACGACGAACCAGTCGCCGGGGACCCATTCGTCGAGGACCTTGTCTTCGTCCTCGGCTGCTTCGGCTCCCTCGTCGTCGACGACGCCCTCGAGCGCCTCCTCGACCTCTGCGGCGAGCTCCGAGGAAACCTCGACGGCCTCGTCCATCGCCTCGGGGGCGTCGCTTGCGTCCTCGGCGGTCGCGACGGGTTCCTCGGTCGCGACGGGTTCCTCGGTCGCGACGGGCTCCTCGGTCGCGACGGGCTCCTCGGGTCCCGCTTCATCGACGGGCTCTACCTCGACCGGCTCGACCGCCGGCGGCTCGGGCACGACCGCGTCTTCGGGGATCGGAGCCTCCCCCACCGGCTCGCAGGCCGCGTCGGGCGCGAACGCCTCTTCCTCGGCAGTCGCGGCGCCTTCGGATCCCGCGGCCGTCTCGGCGAGGGTCTCGTCGTCGGTTTCGGGGTTCGGCTCGGAAGGCGCGAGCGCCTCCAGCTCTTCCGCCGTCTCGGGCACGGGTGCCTCCGGGTCAGCTGAGCTTTGGGCAGCCTCGTTCACATCGAAGTTTTCAGGAGTCTCCATCGGGTCTTTCTCTAGTCCTTGAACAGGGTGAGGACCGCCTTACCGAACCCGAAGTCGAGTCCGAAGACGAGCAGGGTGACGAACGTCACGGACACAAGGACCACGACGGTGTAGGTAGCAACTTCGTTCCGCGATGGCCACGCGACCTTCTTCAGCTCGACGCGAACCTCGCGAAGGAACCGCGCCCAGCGCTTGATCCGGCGCTCCTTGGGCGCGCTGGAGACCGCTGCAGCTCGCTTGCGACCGAAGCCGCCGCCGCCGGACTCGCCGTCCTGTGTCGCGCCGCGACCCCCTCCGCGACCGGCGCCACCGCCGCCGCCAGGAAGGGGCATCGACCGGGCGCGCTCGCGCTCGGCTTGCTTCTCTTGCTTCGCAAGTAGTCTCTTGGTTGCTCGGTTCATCGATCCTTCTATGATCTTTGGTTATCGAGGCGTTCGATCTGCCGGTGGCCCGCCTGCGATACGAGCCCGTTCACACAACAGCCGCGGACGCGCGCCGCGGCCGATTCGCAGGGCCGGAGGGACTTGAACCCCCAACCCCCGGTTTTGGAGACCGGTGCTCTGCCAATTGAGCTACGGCCCTCCGCTTCGGGGTTTCCCCCGTCGCTGAAACCGCGCCAGTATACGGGCGGCTCCGAGAGGGTGTAAAGCGAACCGTGGCGAGCCTACACGCTGCGGGAACGGCTGTCGCGCCACCCCCGGCCGGTGGGTGGGGCTAGGACGTCGCGGGCTGGCCGGAACGAGAGCTGCGGACGGCGCGCCACAGCGCATAAGCGGCGCCCGCCGCCACGATCGTGGCCGCCCCGACCGAGGCGATGGCGTCCTTGTGCTCGACGACCAGCCGGGAGATATCCCCCGCAGCCACCGGCAGGACCGGGATCATCCGCGACCGTTCGGGCTCGGCATCCACCGTACGCTCGAGGATCGCCTCGAGGAGGAAGGCCGGCGGTTCGAGGTCTCGCTCGGCAACCAACGCGAGGCCGCCGACCACGCGGCGCGCCCGGGAAGCCTCAGCCCGGCAGGTCTCGCACGACTCAAGGTGCGTCTCGACGAGGTCGGTGGTCTCGGCGCGCAGGTCACCGCCGGCGTGGCCGGGCAGGTAGGGAAGGATCTGCTGACACTTCATGACGTGGCCTTCTTCCTGGGATTGAGCTGAACGACCACGCCTTGGCTGGCCAGCTCGTCGGCCAGTCGCTGGCGGGCACGGAAGAGCCGCACCTTCACAGCTCCCTCGGTCGTGGCCATCTCCTTCGCGATCTCCTCACAGCTCCAGCCGTACACATCCTTCAACACGACAACCGCACGCGCGGCCGGCGTTAGCTTGCCCAGTGCGCGCTGCAGCAGGTCCGCGTCGGCGCGAGTATCCGCACCGTCTGACGTAGGCACCTCCGGAAGCTCCTCCGGAAGCGTCGGCGTCCCAGCCCGAGCGCGTCGCTTCACGAACGTGAGCGCCGTGTTCGCGCTGACCCGATACAGCCAGGTGGCCAGGTTGGCGTCCCCGCGGAACGAACGCAACCCCTTCCACACTCGGATGAACACCTCTTGAGTGACATCCGCTGCGTCCTCGGCGTTGCCGACGATGCGATAGACCAAGGAGTAGACGGGCCGGTGCGTGGTTCGCACCAGCTCTTCGAACGCTCCCGGATCCCCTCGCAGACAGGATTCCGTCAGTTCTTGCGAGATCTGCAACAAGGCCTCCGGAGATAATGACCCGGCCGGGCCCCCTTAGGTTACGCGTGGGCCACCTTCGGGAGTCGTCGACACCTGCAGCAGATCTTCGCGGTGCTTCCACCGGTCGAAGAACGTGTAATGGTTGCGTTTGGACCGCTTGTCTCGCTCGGCCACGTCGTGGGCCAGCGCCTCCCATCCGCGGTGCGTGTGTTTGGCGACCGGGAGCGGCACCACGACCGCCCGATGGCCGAGCGAGCGGATCTGGAAGGACAGGTCGATGTCGGCGTTGCGGTACCAGCGGAACTTCTCGTGGATCAGACCTTGCGCCAGGATCTCCCGGCGCGTGGCGAGCAGGTAACCCTCGAGCGCGGCGACCTCCGGTCCGTCGTCTTCGCGCCAGCTCCGCATGTCGATGCTCGCCAGCCCGAAGGGTCCGGCAGCGCCCACGCCGGGGTCGGCGAATGCATCCAGGAGCGGGCCGACGATGTCGCCGGTGGGCTCGATCGAGGCCTCGGCGAGCGCCACGATGCGTCCGCGGCTCGTCTTCAGGCCTGCGTTGCGCGCGGCGGCCCACCCCACCTCCTTCGCCAGGTGCAGCACGCATGCTGCTCGGAGGTCCTCCAGCGCGTCGCCATCGGCGGACGCGTTGTCCACAACGACCACCTCGGCGCGCGAGACGTCGTTGTGCGCGCCGAACCCGTCGAGGAAACGATGAAGGTCCTCGAGGAACCCTTCGTACAGCAGATGGATCGACAGATCGAGCGTCGGCGGTTGCGCCAGCACGCCCTCGATGGTCGCTGGATCCACACGCTCGAACCCGGCCGCGTCTTCCAGCGTTGCAGCCGGCGCGCCCAGCACCGCGCCCGACGGCGTGTCCT
>JBKJXT010000427.1:0-6529 GCA_046716205.1 Actinomycetota bacterium | reverse complement strand
CGACTACGGCGCGTTCCGCGACCTGCAGCGGCATCGCATGCTGACGATGGAGTGGCAGGACCTCACGCCACGACACGGCTACGAGATCGCGCCCGAGCTCGACGAGCTGGGCATCGGTGCCGGGTTCCGCGAGGCGATGGATCGCAGCGCGACGTGCTGGGAGCAGATGCACGCGGAGCTGCCGGAGCAGTCGCAGTACGCGGTCGCGATGGCGTACCGGATCAGGTTCGGGATGCAGATCAATGCGCGCGCGGCGATGCATCTGATCGAGCTGCGGTCGTCCCCGCAGGGACATGCCGCGTATCGCGTGATCGCGCACCAGCTCCATGAGCAGATCGCAGACGTGGCGGGTCATGGTGCGATCGCGGCGGCGATGCGTTTCGTGGACCGGTCGGCGGTCGATCTCGAACGCTTAGACGCGGAGCGACGAGCCGAGCGGCGACGCCAAGCTGCGTTGGCGCCGGACGAACGGTCTTAGTGCTCCTGGACCGGCTCCACGACCGGGCCCGGTGCGAGCCACATCACTTCTTCATCCGACCCAAGGCGTGCCTCAACGATCTCGATCGCTCGTGCAACGGCCTCGGTCGGCTCTTCCGTCAGAACCCAGGTAACCATCTTGAACTCCTCTCCTCGCTCGCAACGATTCGCTACGCGGAGTGACGTTCCCTTCCGCGTGACGTGCCTTTGTTTGCTGCGCTCGAACTTTCTTGTGCCAAAGCGGTAGAACCTTGCAAGCGACCTTCGACACCCACCTCAACGAGGCACATGACCAGCGGAAACGGGGGACGGAACAGGTGTGCAGAGAATCCCCGAACATCGCTTGCGCGCCCTCGGGACGGGTTTGGATCGGGATGCGCGCGTCTGTCTCCGTACCGGTTCGTATAGATTTGCACGCATACGCACCGTGGTCGTGGCACGCCCGCCCTCATCGGGCGGCGCGCCGCTCCTATGCTTGATCCGAATCCACCTGAGGAGGCAACGATGCTCGGCCGAGTGATCACCGCGATGGCAACGCCGTTCACCGCCGACGGCGCGCTCGATCTGGAGCGCGCCCAGGCCCTCGCCGAGTACCTCATCGCCAACGGCAGCGATGGCATCGTGGTGGCCGGGTCCACCGGCGAGTCGCCCACGCTGACCTTCGATGAGAAGCGCGCCCTCTTCGGCGCGATCGCGCAGGCGGTCGGTGATCGCGCCGAGGTCATCGCAGGCACGGGGACCTACGACACGGCCGAGTCGATCCACCTATCGACGATGGCCGCGGAACAAGGCGTGCACGGTCTGCTGGTGGTGACGCCGTACTACTCAAGGCCCCCACAATCCGGCCTCCTGGCGCACTTCAAGGCGATCGCGGCGGCTACGGACCTCCCGATCATCCTCTACGACATCCCGGTGCGGACCGGCCGCAAGATCGAGCACGACACGCTGCTGCAGTTGGCTGAGGTTCCGACGATCGTTGGGGTCAAGGATGCGGCCGCCGACCTCGCCGGGACGGCGCGCCTTGCGGCGGAGGCCCCAGGCGACTTCACGATCTGGTCGGGCGACGACGCGCTCACCTTGCCGATGCTCGCCCTCGGCGCGCACGGGGTGATCAGCGTCGTGTCCCACCTGGTCGGCGGCAGGATCCAGGAGATGATCGCGGCCTTCGCCAAGGGCGACGTGGAGGGCGCGGCGGCGATCAACGCCGAGCTGCAACCGATCTTCGACGTCCTGTTCATCACCTCGAACCCGATCCCGCTCAAGGCGGCCCTCGAGATGATCGGCCAGCCGGTGGGCGGCCCCCGGCTGCCGCTGGTTGCAGCGACCGAGGCCGAACGCGCCCAGATTCACGCGGTTCTGCAGAAGTTCGGGTTACTCTAGGCGCGCACACAACACCCGCCCGCAACCGGAGACGCGAATGACTCAACGGAAGCGGGGGGCTGCATCGTCTGGGGGTAAGGCCCGTAACGCCTCGAACGCAGGTGGGTTCGGGGAATCGGTTCGCAGCGCGCTCGGCGCGCAGTTGGGCGACGCCTACGGCATCGGCCTCGGCGTGCTCGCCATCATCTGCGCACTCGGCATCTGGTTCGGTGCGGCGGGACCGGTCGGGGGATTCTTCGAGCTCGCGTTCCGCGGCATGCTCGGCGTCGGTGGGATGTTCACGCCGATCCTGTTCGGCTACCTGGCCTACGCGATGTTCGTCACGCGGCCGGGGCCAGACCGTCCGCGCATCGCCATCGGACTCTGTGTGACGTTCACGGCTGTACTGTCGCTGTGGCATCTCGCGAAGGGGACGCCCGACGTCACCGGTGGAGCAGAGAAGCTCCGTGCCGCGGGCGGGTTACTCGGCGCGATCGTCGCCGGCCCGCTGCGTGGACTGTTGTCGTCCTGGGGCGCGATGGTGGTGCTCGTCGCGCTGTTCATGCTCGGGTTGCTGATCCTGACCAAGACGCCGGTGCGACGGGCACTGGAGATGATGAGCGACTCGATGCGTTCCGCGCGCGAGCGCGTAGGGGAGTGGGTCGCTCGCGACGACGAGGACGAGCCCGAAGAGATCGAAGAGATCGAGGAGTACGAGCCCGAGCCGAATGCCGAGTTCGACGACGAGCCCGAGCCCGACGATGAGCCCGAACCCGTGCCGCAGCTGATGCCGGTCCCCGAGCCGGTCGCCGACGTCGCGGAGCCGCTGGGCGCGCAGCCGACCGAGCGCATCGATCTCACCCGGGTGGGGCGCCGCGCGCCGGTGATCTACGAACTTCCGTCGCTGGACGTCCTGCGTGCCGGCACGACGCGCGTCGCCAGCCAGAAAGCGCAGAACGACACCATCAGGGCGCTGGAGGCGACGCTGCGAGACTTCGGCGTCGACGCCGCCGTCGCGCGCGCCACGCGCGGTCCGACCGTCACGCAGTTCGAGATCGAGATCGCGCAAGGCGTGAAGGTGAACCGCGTGATGGCGCTGCAGAACGACATCGCCTACGCGCTTGCGACGCCGGAGGTGCGGATGCTCGCGCCGATCCCGGGCAAATCCGCGATCGGCATCGAGGTTCCGAACAAGGATCGCGAAATGGTGACGCTTGGCGACATCCTGCGCTCTGATAAGGCGAAGGCCGACCTGCATCCGATGCTGGTGGGGCTCGGCAAGGACATCAGCGGCGATCCGATCCTGATGAACCTCACCAAGATGCCGCACATCCTGATCGCGGGGTCGACCGGTGCGGGCAAGTCCACGTGCATCAACTCCATCGTGACGAGCGTGCTGATGCGTGCGCGTCCCGATCAGGTCCGACTGATGCTCGTCGACCCCAAACGCGTCGAGCTCACTCATTACAACAACACCCCGCACCTGCTGGCGCCGACGATCACCCACCCGAAGCGAGCGGCAGACGCGCTGGGGTGGGTGTGCCGAGAGATGGACAACCGATACGAGTTGCTCGCGCAGAACGGCGTGCGCCAGATCGACGCGTTCAATGAAGGAGTGCGCGCAGGCCGCATGAAGCTCCAAGGGCTCCCGGTGAGCGAGGAGATGCCCTACATCCTGGTCGTGGTCGACGAGTTGGCGGACCTGATGATGGTCGCGCCGCGCGACGTCGAAGATGCGATCTGCCGCATCGCGCAGATGGCACGCGCGGTCGGGATCCACCTCGTGCTGGCGACGCAGCGTCCGTCGGTGGACGTCGTCACCGGGTTGATCAAGGCCAACATCCCGTCGCGGATCGCGTTCGCGACCGCCTCCCAGGCCGACTCCCGGGTCGTGCTCGACCAAGGAGGCGCGGACAAGCTGATCGGATTCGGAGACATGCTCTATCTCCCAGCCTCGATGGGCAAGCCGCTGCGCGTTCAGGGCTGCTACGTCACCGAAGCCGAGATCGAGCAAGCCGTGAACCACTGTCGAACGCAGAGCGATCCCGACTACGTCGAGTCGATCACCGCGGTCGTGGCCGGCAACGCACCGGGCGGCGGGGGCACCGATGCGGAGATGGGCTCCGACGAAGACCTCCTGAACGAGGCGATGGAGCTGATCGTGCGGAGCGGGTTGGGGTCGACCAGCATGCTGCAGCGCAAGCTCAAGGTGGGCTTCGCGCGCGCCGGGCGGCTGATGGATCTGCTCGAAGAACGCGGCGTGGTGGGACCAAGCATCGGCTCCAAGGCGCGCGAGGTGTTGATCGCGCCGGAGGAACTCGACGAGATGCGCGCCAAGACATAGCTCTCTACCTGGGGTTTTCTCGGTGCTTTGGCTTCGCCTGCTGACGCTCTATACTGCGCCCATCCACGACCGGCCCAGCCGAGAGAGTCGCAGACCGTGCCTTCAACAGCGCCCGCAGGGGTAGGAACGAAGCTTCGCAACGCGCGCCTCGAGCGAGCGTTGTCGATCGAGGAGACCGCCTGGCGCACGCGCATCCGTCCAGATCTGATCCGCGCGATCGAAGACGACGAATACGGCGCGCTGGGTCACGAGGGTCACGTTCGAAGCCACCTGTCCTCCTACGCGCGCTTCCTCGGCATCGATCCCGGCGAGGTCGTCCACCAGTTCGCCTCGGCCCTGGACGGCCCGGCGCCCTCCGCGATCGAGGAGCTCGACCGCCGGCGGCGTACCTCTCGCAAGCCCCCACGCGCGAAGTGGTTCGCGGCCGCGGTCATCTCCGGGACTCTGCTGATCGGCGCGTCGTCGGTGGGGTTCCTGGGCGGGAAGACCGAACGTCCGGTCGCCGTCGCGCCCGAGCCACGCCTGCAACCGCCGGCCGTCGTGCACGATGCGTCGCGCTCCGGCGCGCGAACCGCCGTCGCTGCCGCCGACGCTAAGGTGACACTGCGCGTCGAGGCGAATGCCGTCACGCTCGTGAGCATCAAGGTCGACGGCGTGGAAGCGTTCGAGGGCGACCTCGAGCCCGCCAAGGCGCGCACGTTCCGAGCGCGCCGCTCGATCGAGGTCTTCGCAGCAGACGCGAGCGCCATCTCGTTGCTGGTCAACGGGGAGCAGGTCCATCCCGACAACGCCGACGGCACGGTGCTGCATGCTCGCTTCGGGCCGCGCGGCTTGATCGACTGAGGGATGAGTAACGCCGCACCGGGTGGCGCGCGCACACCACCTCGCATCCACTGGCCCAACGTCCTCACCATCTCGCGCGTCGTGCTTGCGGTTCCGGTCGTCTTGCTGACGCTTGCGCGTACCCGCGGCGCGTCCAAGGTCGCCTTCGTCGCGTTCGGCATCGCCGCACTCACCGACGGGCTCGACGGCTTCGCAGCGCGCAAGATGCAACTCGTCTCCGACGCCGGGAAGCTGTGGGATCCGATCGCAGACAAGATCCTCGTGCTCGCGTCGATGACGAGCCTCGTGATCGTCGGGCGTTTCCCAGCGTGGGCTGCGGCGATCATCGTCGTGCGCGAGATCGCGGTGACCGCCTTGCGGGTGGTCGCCGACCGGCGCGGGCGCGGGTTCGGGGCGAGCATCGCGGGCAAAGCCAAGACTGCGACGCAGCTGATCGCGGTGCTGCTGTACATCCTGCCGGCGGACACGGTGCCGCGGCTGCTGGAAGGAACGGTCCTCGGCCTCGCGGTCGCGCTCTCTGTCGTGAGCGGCATCGAATACCTCGCGCGAGCGCCCAAGATCCTCGGTGATGCGCGCTGAGGTGATCGCGGTCGGCACCGAGCTGCTGCTCGGCGACATCGCGAACACCAACGCGGCGCACATCTCGCGCCGGCTCGCCGAAACGGGCGTCGACTGCTTCATGCACGTGACCGTCGGGGACAACGAGGCGCGCATCGCCGACGCGATCTCGACGGCGCTCTCGCGCTCGGACGCCGCGATCATCACCGGCGGTCTGGGTCCAACGCAGGACGACGTGACGCGCGAAGCCATCTCGTTGTGCACCGGACAGCGGCTGCATCTCGATCAGACGATCGCGGCGAAGATCCGGGAACGCTTCGCGTCGTTGTCTCGCGAGATGCCGGTCAATAACCTTCGCCAGGCAGAGATACCCGACCGCGCGACCGTGATCGAGCAGACCTTCGGCACCGCGCCGGGGCTCATCGTGCCGCACGGGCACGGCGTCATCTACGCGTTGCCCGGGGTGCCCGCGGAGATGGAGGAGATGCTGGAGCGCGCCGTGCTGCCCGATCTTGCGCGCCGCTCGGGTGAGCCTGCACGCATCCGCTCGCGTACGGTTCGGGTCGCCGGTCTCAGCGAATCTCGCGTCGCCGAGACCGTCGCGCCGATCTGGGACGACCTCGGCGGGACGGTAACGATGGCCTTCCTCGCAGGCGGCGGCGAGGTGCGGATCCGCCTCACTGCGAAAGCGTCCGACGACGCGATCGCAACGGGATCGTTGGACTCCGCATCCGGCCGCGTGCGCGAGCTGCTCGGGGTGGCAGTGGTCGGGTCGGACGCCGACACGCTGGAGGCCGTGATCGGGGCCCTGTTGCGCGATCGCGGATGGACGCTGGCGTGTGCCGAGTCGCTGACCGGCGGCGCCCTCGGCGCGCGGATCACCTCGGTCCCCGGATCCTCGGACTACTTCCGCGGGGCGATGGTCGCCTATGCGAGCGAGGTGAAGTC
>JBKJXT010000426.1:0-3110 GCA_046716205.1 Actinomycetota bacterium | reverse complement strand
CGATGACGCGCTTGATGAAGTCCCGCTCCGACGGCTTGGTGACACCGAGGCCTTCGAACAGGAACGATCGCACCTTCTGTCCGAAGGTCCGCTGTCGCTGGTCCTTCTCCGCGATGAACACGATGATCTCGCCGCGTCGCGGCTCCCGCGTCCGGTAGACGAGCTTGTTCACCATCACCCGGTCCCCGATCTCGAGCGTCGGCACCATGGACTCCGACGGGATGAAGAAGGCCTGGACCAGGAACGTCTTGATGATGAGCGCCAGACCGATCGCGATCAGGATCAGGACCGGCAACTCGCGGAAGAACCCGCCCGACTTCGTCTTCTTGCCGTCGGGCGGCTCGCCGTTCGCATCCTTACCGTCGGGCGGCTCGCCGGCGGTTTCCGCGCGCGCGCCGAGGGTCGAGTGTTGATCTTCACCCGTCTGGGATACGGGGTCGTCATCGTGACCATCCATCCCGGGCACTCTAGCGCCGAACCATGAGAGGACCGTGAGCGCGCCGGGCTATCGTCGCGCGCCCCGGCGGATCGCGAAGCCGGCCGCCAACAGCATCAAAGGCGCCACAGGATCGAACGGCAACGGCAGCGCCGCCGGCTTCTTGTTGGCGCTCGCCTTGGGGGTGGGCACCGGCTTCTTCGCGGGCGTCTTGGGGACTGGATAGGTGGCCGACGCGATCACGCTCCACCGCTTCGGCGGCCAGATCCGCACGAAGGCTTTCCCCAGGATGCGGTCACGAGCGACCGGACCCAGCGAGAAGCGCGAGTCCGAAGAGTTCGCGCGGTTATCGCCCAGCATGAAGTAACGGTCCTTGGGCACCTTGAATGGCCCGAACGAGGGGCCCTGCGGGCACTTCGAGCCGGTGCCGCCGCACTCCTTCCCGTCTTCGGTGGAGTTGATGTAGGGCTCGCGCAGCTTGAACCGCTTCGCCTTCTTCCCGGGCGGCTTTATCAAGACGCCGGTGGCGGTCACGGTGATCGTGTCCCCGGGCTCCGCGATGATGCGTTTGATGAAGATCGTTTCCTTCGGGGTGATGACACCGAGCCCATCGAAGAGCAGGTGGATCGTCTTGTCCACGAACGATCGCTGCGTCGTGTCGGGATGCGCGACGAATACGACTACCTCGCCGCGCCGCGGTTCCCGGAAGCGGTAGGCCAGCTTGTTGACCAACACCCGGTCGTGACCCAGCCGGCCGCCGAACAACGTCGGCTGCATGGACTCCGACGGGATGTAGAAGGCCTGAAGCAACAGCGTCTTGAGCAGGAACGCCATCGCCAGCGCGATCACCAGCAGCACCGGCAGCTCGTGGATGAACCAGAGCCGCGAACGCTTGGGCGGTGGCGTGCCGGCAGGCTCCGTCGGCCACGTCGTTTGGAGCGTGGCGTCGGGGGAAGTCGTTTCGGTCATGGCTCCTCGCGTTGCCGGCAGACACTGCGAGGAACGGTACTACTCAGCCGCTGCGTCCGCCGCTGAGGTGACCTTCGGCTCCGCGTCGGCCTGGGGCTCGGCGACGGTGTCCGCTGCCGGCTGCTCCACGGTCTCATCCACGGTCTCGGCGACCTCTGCCTCCGCCACGACCTCCGGCGGTGCGAGGTCTTCGGGTGCCAGCGGCTGCTCCTCTGCGGGCGCGACGATCACCGCGGACGGGATACGCGTGCGCCGCTCGTTGATCTTCGCCTTGCGACCGGACAGCTCGCGTAGGTAGTAGAGCTTCGCGCGCCGGACGCGGCCGTGACGCACGACCTCGATCTTGGAGATCAAGGGCGCGTGGATGGGGAACGTACGCTCGACGCCGACCCCGAAGGAGATCTTGCGGACCGTGAAGGATTCACGCAGTCCGCCACCCCGGCGGGCGATCACGACACCCTCGAACACCTGGTCGCGGGTGCGCTGACCTTCGCGCACCTTCACGAACACCTTGATCTGGTCCCCGGGGCGGAACGAAGGGATGTCCGCACGAAGGCGCGGACGCTCGATGACATCAAGCTTGTTCATGGGGACTCCAGATTCCAGAAGTGATCAGACCGGCGGGTCATGCTACCAGGACACGGACCTGGGGCAACCTGGGCGCTCTATCCCAGCAGGTCAGGGCGCCTTTCGGCGGTCCGGCGATGCGCCTCGGCCCGCCGCCAGGCCTCGATCTGAGCGTGGTTGCCGGACAGCAGGACCTCGGGAACGTCCATCCCGCGGAACGACGCCGGCCGGGTGTAGTGGGGATAGTCGAGGAGCCCGGTGGTGAACGACTCCTCCTCGAGGGACGCGGGCTCGCCGATCACCCCGGGGATGAGCCGCGTCACGGCCTCGATCAGCACGACCGCGGCCGACTCGCCGCCGGCCAGCACGTAGTCGCCGATCGAGATCTCGTCGGTGGCCAGCGATAGCGCCACCCGCTCATCGACCCCTTCGTAGCGGCCGCACATCAGCACCAGATGCGACGCAGTCGCGAGCTCTTCGGCGAGGCGCTGGTCAAGACGCCGGCCCGCGGGCGAAAGCAGGATACGGCGCGCGTCCTCCCAGCCCGGCAGCGCCTCGACCGCGGCGAACCACGGCTCCGGCTTCATCACCATGCCGGGGCCCCCACCGAACGGCTCGTCGTCGACGGTACGGTGGCGATCACTCGTGTGCTCGCGCAGATCGTGTGCCGCGATGTCGAGGATGCCCGCGGCCCGAGCCTTACCCAGCAGCGCAGCGGTCAGCGGCCCGGAGAAGAACTCCGGGAAGATCGTGACGATGTCTATCCTCACAGCTCGAACAATCCTTCCGGAGGGTCGAGCACGATCCTGCGCGCATCGAGATCGACCTGCTTGACGATGTCGCGCACGGCAGGAACCAACACGTCGCGCCCGTGTGAACGGACAACCCAGAAGTCGTTGACCGCGCCTTCGTCGACGCGTCTCATCACTCCGAGTGGTGCGCCGGTCGCGTCGAGGACGTCGAGGCCCTCCAGCTGGAAGGGATAGAAGGTCCATTCTCCGAGTTGTGCCGCTTCTTCGGCAGGAATAGTGAGTGTCAAACCTCTCAAAGCTTCCGCATCCGAGCGATCGGCAACGCCGGAGAACAGAACCAACAACCGCTCATGGTGGTGACGTGAACTCTCGACGGTCAGCTGGCG
>JBKJXT010000425.1:0-6477 GCA_046716205.1 Actinomycetota bacterium | reverse complement strand
AAGCTCATCAACTTCAAGTACTTCTTCACGCGCAAGCTGATGTTCATCAAGGAAGCCGACGGCTTCGTTCTGCTCCCCGGCGGGTTCGGGACGATGGACGAGACCTTCGAGCTGCTGACGTTGATCCAAACCGGGAAGTCGGACCTGCACCCGATCGTGATGCTGGACGCGCCGGGCGGGGACTACTGGCGCCGCTTCGACGAATTCCTCCGCAGCGAGCTCCTGGCGCGCGGCTTCATCGACGAAGCGGACTTCTCGTTGTTCCACATCACCGACGAACCGAACGACGCCGTCGAGGTCGTTGAGCGCTTCTACCGCGTCTATCACTCAGAGCGCTACGTCGGCGGCCGGCTGGTGTTGCGCCTGTCGCGCGCGCCGGAGGCATCGGTGATCGCGAGCCTGTCATCGGAGTTCGCGGACATGCTCGATGGTCCGATCGAAGCGGTTCCTGCTTCGCCGCAGGAGATCCGCGACAACGACGTGCCCGACCTGGCGCGCATCGCGTTGAGCTTCGATCGAACGCACACCGGGCGCCTGCGCCAGCTCGTCGATCGGCTGAACGAGATCGCATGATCCTGTTCGTGTGCGTGCACAACGGTGGGCGCAGCGTCATGGCAGAGGCGTTCGCCAACGTGATGGGGATCGATGCGATGAGTGCAGGAACGATCCCGCAGGATGCGCCGCATCCCGAAGTCGTCGCCGCCATGCACGAGGTCGGCATCGACGTCTCGGGGCATCGAGGCGTGATGCTGACGGCCGAGATGGTTGAAAAGGCCGACCGCGTCATCACGATGGGTTGCGCGGTCGATGCACAGGCATGCCCGGCGATCCTGTACGCCGACGTGGAGGATTGGGGCCTCGCGGACCCGAAGGGACGCCCAACCGCCGAGGTTGCCGCGATCCGCGACGAGATCAGCGCGCGCGTCGAGGCGCTGGCGTCCTCTTGGCGTTCGGCCTCTAGGCGTTCAGCGGTGCGACGCCGAATCCGACCTTGAAGCGCACGCACCAGATCACGGCGCTGCGGTACTTCGACAGATCCGTTCCCGCCGGCACGTCGTAGTTCTGGTCACCGCGGTTGCCCTTGAGCGCGCCGAGCTCGATGTAGTCGTCGCCGTAGTCGCGCCATCCGAGCGTCGAGGGCTTCTCTGACAGATACACCCGCTGGTCGGGTCCGTTGCTCGTTTCGAGGTCCTCGAAGCGCTGCAGCACGGACCCGCCGCCGAGGCGGACGAGCTTCGCGGTGCCCTTCGTCTCGTGCTCGAGCGATCGGAACGCTCCGCTCGCCAGCACGCCGGTTGGAGGAGCCGTCGTGGACGTCGTCGTCGGCGAGGGGTCGGTGGAGGGGAGCGACTCGCTCACCGTCTCGTTGATGAACAGTTTCTGCGGCTCGAACCACACGATCGCGAAGATGCCGAGCGCCACCGTCAGCGCAGCCGCAGATGCGACGCCTTTGCGATGGTCCCGCCATAGTGAGGACAGCATGACTGAGTGGTCCACCGTAGCGCGTTTCCGTTACAAGTACCGAGCCGCCCCTTTTGTCCGTTGAGGCAGGGGAGACCGCCTCGCAGGTCGAATCTGCAGGTCATGGCTAACCAACGTTGGGTCGCGCGCGCCCGGTTGATGGCGGCGTTCGCCGTGCTGGCCGGCGCGCTCTTGGGCGGCTCCCCCTCTCACGCCGACGGCGCCGAGCAAGCGTGCGCCAGCCCCACCCGGCGCCTCTCGCTGTTCGCAGAGCAGCTGCCGTCGACGCCGCAAGGCAAGATCCGCATCGGCTGGGGCTTCACACCCGAGACCGCGCAGATCCCCGGACCTCTCATCGAGATGTACGAAGGGGAGTGCCTGGCGATCACCGTCGTCAACGACGTTCCGGCCGCCACGCTCGAGGCGCTGCGCGACGACCCGGTGCTGGGTGGGTCCGATCACCCGCCGCCGATCGGCGTCTCGCTTCACGTCCACGGCGTCAAGTACTTCCAGGCTTCCGACGGCACCGTCGATACGAACTCCTGGGTCGCGCCGGGGCAGGCGCGTACCTACCGCTGGTACGCATCCCCGCGGGTCGTCACCGCCGGGCGCGTCACCTCGCAGGGAACAGCCGGCTACTGGTGGTACCACGACCACATCGTCGGAACGAGCCACGGCACCGGCGGCGTTGCCAGCGGGTTGTGGGGCGGGCTCGTCGTGCGTCGCGCCGGCGACATCACGCCAGACCGCACCTTCATCGTCGGCATGGGGCCCGACTCGACGATCAACCTCCGCGACTACCCAGCCACGGACACCTGCGACAAGCAGAACCCGCAGCCGTCCAACACCTGTCTCGTCGCGGTGCAGGGACAGCGCGTCGAGTTCCTGGTGATCGGGTTCGGCGATGACTTCCATACGTTCCATCTCCATGCGCACACGTGGGCCGACAACCGAACAGGCATCCTGCAGAGCCCGTTGGATGAGACCCGTCTGATCGACAACAAGACGCTGGGCCCGGCCGACACGTTCGGCTTCCAGATCATCGCGGGTGAAGAGGTCGATCCCGGCGCGTGGATGCTGCACTGTCACGTGCAAGGCCATTCCGACACGGGGATGGTGACCTTCTTCCACGTGCTCCCGCGCGAGGGCGCGCCGTTGCCGGCCGTGCCATCGATGGGTCACGCGCCCGCGCAGAACCACGCGGGACACTCCTGATGCGCTGGAGGGCATTGGCGTTCGGTTGCGCCGCCATGCTCGCCGCGGCATCGACGTCGATCGTTGCCCGGGCCGACGTCGGCGCAGTGTCGATCCGGGATAACTACTTCGACCCCGCGACGATCAACGTCACGGTCGACGGAAGCGTCGTGTGGACGCACGCCGGCACCACGGCGCACACCGTGCAGGCAGACGACGGCTCGTTCAGCTCGCCGACGCTGTCGACCGGCTCCTCCTACACGACCACATTCGCCGGAGACGCAACGATCCGCTACCGCTGCAGCATCCATCCTGGGATGCGCGGCGTCGTCGTCGTGGGCAACGGCGGCACGGAGCCACCCGATCCTGAGCCGGCACCCGTCATCCGCGTCCCGCTCGATCAACCGACGATCCAGAAGGCGATCGACGTCGCGGCCGAAGGCACGATCGTCTTGGTGGATCCGGGCACCTACCGCGAGGCGATCGGTGTCGGGCTGAACGGTGTGCAGATCGTCGGCAACGGTGCTGGCGTCGTGATCGACGGCCGGGACGTGCAGGGGCGTCGGGTGCGCACGATCGGCATCCAGGTCCAGGCGTCGGACGTTCGGATCGCCGGCGTGACGATCCGCGACTTCAACGAGGCCGGCATCCGTGTCGAACAAGCGAAGCGATACACGATCGAGAAGGTGACGACCCTTGCGACCGGCGCCTTCGGCGTGGTCGCGAACGGGAGCCAGGGCGGGCTCATCACCGGCGTGGACGCATCGGGCGTCGGTGAGGGCGCGATCGCGATCACAGGATGCAGTGACTGTGACGCGCTCGTCGAGCACTCGCACGTGCACACATCGGGGATCGGGATCGAGCTGGCGAACGCAGGCGGCGTCGTCGTGCGTGACAACATCGCCGAGAACAACGCGGTCGGCATCGCGGCTCTCACGCTGGCAACGACGCCGGAGACGGCGCCGCAGTCTGGCGTGCACATCCTCCGCAACGACATCCACGACAACAACTTCCGCAGCGTCCCCACGTACGGACTCTCTGCGAATGTCCAGCTGCCCTGGGGTATCGGGGTATGGCTCGCCGGCGCGCTCCACAACTCCGTGCGCGGCAACGTGATCGAGGACAACGGGCGCTACGGCGTCGTCGTCTCGCAGCTCGGCGTCCCCTCGTTCGACGATCGCATCGTGGCCAACGTGGTGCGCGGCTCGGGCAGGGCCGACCTCGCCTGGGACGGCGCAGGCGTGAACGTGTGCTTCAGCGGCAACGCAGCGGGCGAAGGCGTAGAACCGTCCAGCTCGCCGCCGGTCGCGCAGGTGCTGTACTCGTGCGCGTTGCCGGCCACGGTTGGTGTGCCGAATCCGTCGATCGCTGCGCAGCTGGGCCTGTCTCTGCTGCAGCGGTACTGGTGCGTCGCCGATCGCGCGACATGTGACACCGCCGTCGCCACGATCCCCTGAGCGCGTCCCGCGGCTCTGCTGTTAGCGTGCGCGCCTGAACTCAAGGGAGGGGCGCGTGGACAAGGGTGAACGGGATCAGCTCATCGCGGCGTACCGCGAGGGAGCACAAGTCGTCGAGCAGGCGCTCGGCGAGATCGGACAGGCCGGCCTCGACCTACGCGAGGAGACCGGCGAGTGGAGTCCGCGCGAGATCGTCCATCATCTCGCCGACTCCGAGATGACCTCGGCGATCCGCCTGCGCCGCCTGATCGCCGAAGACGACCCCACGATCGAGGGCTACGACGAAGGGGAGTTCGCGCGCAAGCTGTTCTACGACCGTCCGATCGAGACGTCGCTGCAGGCGCTGCGCGTCTCGCGCGAGAGCACCGCCGAGATCCTCGCGCGGCTGACAGAGGTGGACTGGGCTCGTACCGGAACGCACTCGGAGTCGGGTGCCTACGGGGTCGAGACATGGCTGCAGATCTACGCGCGCCACGCACACGACCATGCGGAGCAGATCCTTCGCGCCGCCGGGAAGAAGTCCTAGGCAGCGCGCCGGCCGCGGACCCGCCCGAGCGCGAACGCAGCGCCCGCGATGCCCACCACCGCGAGCACGAGCAGAACGATCTTCAGCAGGCCACCGCCACCGCTGTCGGGTGAGCCGGTCAAGGGGGACTGGTTCGCGTCTCGCAAGCTGGTGAGCAGCGAGTTGCCCGCCGGCCGGTCTTTGCGCGCCGGACGCGAGCGGTCCCAGACGCTCACCTCCGCGAGCTGAGTCAGGTCCTCGTCGCTACGCACCCGGACGTACCGGGCGCGCACGCCTGCCGGAGGCGATACCGCGATGAACCTTTGTGATGCGGCCCCCGAACCGACGAGACGCCACTTCTTCGTGTCGGCCGACAATTCGATGACGCAGCGGCCTTCGCACTCCCGCAGCACGACCAGGGTAGTGGACCGGACGCGCCCTAGATCGAGGTACACGGCCCGGTGACGTGGTTCCGGGCAGGCGGTGGGTTGCTCGCACGGAGCGACGGTTGCCGGCGCCAGCTCGTTGTTGAACACACCGTCGGTGATGCGACAGGTGGCTTGGGCCACCGGCCTGCGCTTGGAGTCATAGGCGAAGCACGGTGCGTTGCGCGAGGCGGGCGCGCCGATCGGGCTGACGTACGGGAAGCGCGCCGAGCGCCAGATGACGTCGATCTTCGTCCCGAACGACTCGCCGACCTGCAGTCCACGATCCTGCGCTACCAGCGCGACGCTGCCGTTGCTGTCCTCGAGGTAGCGCGGGTCGAAGCGCTGGCCGCTGCGCGCGAGCGGGAAGCTCCACACGCGTTCAGTTCCGCGTGAGAACCGCAACGAGGTCTTGACGTTCGCGACGGATGCCTGTGGGGGAAGGATGTTCGCCGGAAGCGCCGACCACCGCGCCTGCACCTGTTGCACGTCGCCGGTGACCCGCAGGCTCGGTTCCCAGAACCGCAACGGGAGGTTGAGGCGCTCGGTCTGGACCTGGAAGCGCATCGTCACCGAGGCTCCGTCGAGTTGCTCCCCCCGCCGCGGCAGGTGAGACGAGACCTCCATCGTCGATGCGTTGCCGAACGCGGACTGCGTGTCGCTGCCCTTCAGGTCGAACAGGAAGCTCCCGTCGGTGTCTGTCTGGGCGATCCGCGCGTCGTCACACGCGTTCGGGAGCTCGTCGTTGAGGCACGCCAACCCGAGTGTCGTGATCGTCGAGAAAACGTCCAGGAAGTCGGCGCCTTCGCTGAGCGCGAGCGACGCGTCCGGGACCGGGGTGCCGTTCTGCCGGCGCAAGGACCCGCCGATCTCGATCTGCGCATCCGGATCCACCTTGGACGGCGTGCACGCGGCAAGCGAAAGGATCACTGCCGCTGCTGCGAGCACCCTTCGTGCCACGTCCACTCCCTTGCCGAGGGCACCTATATATCCTGTCGAGGTGAGCGCCACCATTTCCATAGACGGGCTGAGCAAGCGGTACGACGACGTTCTGGCGGTCGACTCTCTTTCGTTCCAGGTCGAGCGGGGCTCGGTCTGCGGGTTGCTCGGGCCCAATGGGGCCGGCAAGACCACGACGCTCAGGATGCTCGTCGGGCTCGTCCGGCCGACCGCCGGCCACGCGTCGATCCTCGGCGAAACGATGCGACCGAGCCACCCGGTGCTGTCGCGGGTCGGCACGCTGGTGGACCGGCCGGGCGCGGTTCCTCACCTATCCGGCCTGCGCAACCTCCAGCTGTTCTGGCTCGCTGGTGGCGATCGATGGCCCGCGCCGGGTCTGGATCGGGCGCTGGAGGTCGCTGGCCTGGGAACCGCGATCGACCGCAAGGTGAAGAAGTACTCCAAGGCATGCGTCAGCGGTTGGGCATCGCCCAGG
>JBKJXT010000424.1:0-4365 GCA_046716205.1 Actinomycetota bacterium | reverse complement strand
GGTTGGGCCCGAACGTCGGCGAATCCACCGTCCACCTCGACAAGTCATGCCGAAGTCGGCGAGATGGTCGCGTCAGCGGGGATCTTTCGCGGAAGGTAGACGGAAGGTAGAAAGAAACGTAGGCCTGAGCTGCGGATATGCTCCACCATCGCGGGTCGCGGTGGCCGCATGACCTACCGAAAATACGTTACCGAAACTTACGTGCCAGAGCACCTTGCCCTGACTGGACCGAACCCTAGCTGACACGCGGAAGGTGCGCGCGGAAGGTGCGCGCGGAAGGTGCGCGAAGCATAGTGAGGGCAAGGCTTCGGCTTTCGAAGCCTCAGCCCTCACGTTAATGATGTTGATGTATGCGCTCGAACGGCGCGGATCCGAATTCATCCTCGCCTTCGCGGTCGGATGCGCGTTCTCGAGCGTCTACCGCTTCGTGTCCGGCGCCTTGAGCCATTTGGATCCTCGACGCGATCTAGTGCGCTATCGCGCGGCGAGGTTCGCCGACGCGTCAGGTCCGAGGGGAAGGTGAGGGATCAGGCGTTACGCCGCTCCATCGCTGAGCCGGCGACTTACTTCCGAGGCGCGTTCACACAACGTTCGCTCAGGTCCACTAAGTTACGTCGATGTAATTCAGAACACGGAGACCGTCTGAGCCGCCTCTGAATTCAATTCTCTCGACTCCAGGTCTTAGAATGACGAGGCGTCACTTCGCTGACGTGCTCCTTCGCGATGTCGGCGTCACTAAGGCGCCCTTCGCGAAGAGTCGGCGCTGGCCGGACTGCGATCTTCCGGATCTAGAGCGGAACGTTCAGCATCGAGACCGTGACCTGCTGAGGGGAGGGACGACGAGGTGAGCGAGCCGAATCGCTCCCTTCTAACCGAGGGGATACTGCCGGCTGAAGCGGACCGGGTCCCAACGCCCCAGCTGCAGATGACGCACGTTCCGCACCCCGACGCTCCTCCCAAGTTTCAGCGGTGTGCGCTGCTCGTAGGCGCACGCGGGGCGGGCAAGACCTTTCTCCTGCGACATCGCCGACACTTCGTGCAGCCCGGGGCGCTCTACATCAACCTCCGAGTGGAGCTGCAAACGCTGGCCAGGGCCTACGGGATCGGAAGTCAAGCGACTGACCTGCCCGCCGACCTCGAAACTCTCGTCCGAAGACAAGCCGTCGCTCTCGTAGCGCTTGCCATCGCTCGTGAGTTGCTCGACAACGGAAGCGCAGTTCGGAAGTTCGACGCGGCGCTCCTCGGGCCGCTGATACCGAAGGTCGTCCGTCCCTCGGCGCGGGCTCTCGACAAGGACTCTGCGGCCGACTTGCGTCGCGCCGTCCGTGCACTCCCTGATGACGCATGGCTCGACGATGGGCTCGAGTCCGCAGACCTCATGGAGTTCCTGCTCGACATCGCGCGATCGCTTGACGCACAGCTCACTTTGTTTCTCGACAGGGCCGACGACGTGCCGTCAGCAGCGATCGCCCCTCTGGTCGGCCTTCTTGACCAGTCGGCTCCTTACATTCTCGTCCTCGCGGGCCGACCCGCGGTCGCCCATGCGATACCTAGCCAGCACGATTCAGGCTCCGTTCCAGGCGACCACTACGACGTAATTCATCTCGGCGTAGATCCCTACTCCGATGTTTGGCAAGACTTCTCGTCAGAAGCCGTACGCAACTACCTGGCGATCAACGCCGTAGACTTGCCCAATGCGCGTTCAGTGGGTTGGTGTCACCAGCTGGGGCGCGATTCTCTCCGGCGCTCAGCCCGTCTCGTTCAGGTAGCTGTAGCGACGGCTCATGACATCGACCTAAGAGCCGAGCAAGTCGTTACGCTTCAATCGACGCTGCTCGCGAAGATTCGCGGGGAGATGCGGACTCTGCATCCGGACTTCGCTGCGTACCTCGGAGGGATCAAAGAACAGGTAGGCGTGAGGCTTGCGAAAGGGCCCCAGATTGCCTTGGAGCTTGAGATTCAGGACGCCCGCTCCGCATTCGACCTTTTAGGTGAGCGAGACAAGTTCTCCCAGGCTCTCTTGCGAGCGATTCGTTCTGAGGCGCTGAGCCTTCCACAGGGTGTCCTTTGGCACCCATATGAGCTGCCCACCAGATTCGAAATGGCGCCGCTTGTCGCTTGGGACGGGAGGAACACAGAGTGGATTCAGTCGTAGTCTCCTCCACAAAGGCCGCATTCCTCGGTCGGGCTAGGGCTGGCGGCCGCAAGACCACACCGGCGGTCTTTATCGCCTATCGGATGAATGATCCGAGCAGTTCGAAGATGCGGACGGATCTCGAGCGCGCTCTCAACGAGGCAAGGACTGTGTCCGTCTTAGATGGCAACGTTGATGATGGACTCCCGTGGGCTGAGGAGATTCGCCGCCGCATCGACAAGGCTCGACTCATCGTTGCTGACGTGACTGGACCGAGCAAGGAAGTGCTATTCGAGTATGGGTTCGCGGGCAACAAGTATGTCATTCTAGTGGTGCACCGGCGACGCGATCAGTCGACCCTGCCCAACTGGATCACGGTCGTTCAACTGCCACCACCGTACGAGAGCGGTGAGATCACTCGGCTCGCCGACTCGGTGGGAACCAAGGTCATCACTCGACCTGAGGGCCATCGCCGTCGTCCGACTCCCGTTCCCGGAACAGCCTTATGGATACAGGACCAAAAGTCGGGCTGGGCTGATGTCCACTTCGAGCGCGTTCGTAACCGATTGTCGGAGAGTTCGATCGATCTCGACCGCCGGATGGCATCCGACATCGAGAGTCTTGAAGAACTTCGATCGTGTCTTCGGGCGTGGCTAGTTGTGACGTGCCTCGACGGGCTCAGCGCGGACTACCTCGGACACTTCTTGCTCGGCGACATCATCGGGCGCCCGAAGGCGGGAGTCGGTTCAGGTAAGGGGGAGTCGGTACTCCGGCTGGGGATCGCGTTGACCGAGTCGGACGATACTTCTGGCAAGGTCGCTGACAGCGTCCTACGAGCCGTCGGGCGGTCGCTAAAGGTGGGTTCATCTTCGACGATTGATGGGGCACTGATGAGTGCGATCGAGCGCCATCGCAACTTCCTTAGAGAACGGTAGGCCACTGTGCGAGCACGCTTCGTTGGAGCGCTGAGCTTCGAGGACCGCGCGACGTGCGGCCTTGGCCATCTCGTCGACCAGCTTACCGACGTAGTCATGCTCGACTATGGGTCTAGAGCTACTCCAGGCCAGGAAGCGCGAACTGCAAGAGAAGGTGCTTGGAACACTGTGGTCGAGGTGGCAAGCAGGGCGTCGATTACTCCCTCCCGCGTCGAAATGAATCCGTACTCAATGCGTGACCTCGAGGACAAGATCCTCGATTGGCGCGGGAGTCACACCTTCATTGACATCAGCTGTCTCACGCGTCCGCACGTGATTGCGGCAGCGCGAGCCTGTGTTGAACTCTCGCGCCACGGCGCGAATTGGTCTGTCGCCTACACGACTCCCGTGACGTATGGCAACCACACACAACGCGTTCCTGGATTTGGTTGGAGGGACACGCTCGTGCTCCCCATCGGGCGTGATCCGTCCGCCAGCAACGAGGGCCTCAGTCTGGGGCTAATCATATTGGGCCAGGAAGCCGAGCGGCTACAGATCGCACTCGATGAGGTGGAGCCAGCGGCCGGATTCGTGATTCATATCATTCGCCGCGATCGGCCCGACCTTTATCGGCGGACCCTTGCCTCCAACGAGCTGGTTCGTCGGCACCTGCAATCGCTCAAGATGCCGGGCGAGCGTGCGCATGCAATACGACCCATGTTCCCTTCGCTCGGTTGGGTGGAGCGGGGCCTGAATCTCGAGGACCTGTTCGCCAGTCTGTCCGAGGTGGTCAACACGGTCGTTAGCGCGGCACGGGCAGCCACGGCACCGATATTCCTGTATCCGTTCGGACCGAAGGTCAGCGGGTTTGCTGCGGCAATGATGCTCGCGACTCGCTACCCAGAGGCGAGTTGGAGCATCTACCCGATTGCTGTCACGCACCCGCTTGACTACAGCGAGGGGTGCTCGCACGTGTCGGTCCTGCCGGCGAGCAGCTTCTCAATGGACTGATGCTAAGCGCCGGACGCCAACCATCCATGTCGGTCCTCATTGTGATCTGCCACTGCCATGGATTCCGACACTCATCGGGTCCCGGTAGGCGAGATTCAGATTTCGCGCGAGGACCGAAATCTCGCTTATGGCTCCGACTCCGCGCCGGATGTCAGTCATGATAGTGAGTTGACGCTCGTCTCCGACGCTTAAGGAATTGGGGGCGCGTGGCTAGCTCCAGTTAGCCAGTTTGTAGCGGAGCCACGATGCACCTTGGCAGTTGCCCGAAGGTTCAGCAGCAGCGGCAGCCCCGCCGAAGGTCAGATC
>JBKJXT010000423.1:0-6953 GCA_046716205.1 Actinomycetota bacterium | reverse complement strand
GCCCTCGACCGCGACATCCGCCGCCGCAGCGCGCTCCGACACGCCCCGCGCCGCCCGGGGGGCCGGGACTCCCGCCGCGCGGGCCGGCGGCATCACGGTTCAGCTCCCGGCCGAGGGCACATACCGCTTCGTCGGAACGGGCTCCGAGAAGGTCAACTTCGGCGGCGCGTCACCCTGCTCATGGGAGATCAAAGACGTATCGCTCGTGATCAAACGTCAGAGCTCGTCTTCGGTGGTCAGCGATTGGACCTACTCGGGATCGCGCGTGGAACGGCACATCAGCTCCTACGACGACAAGGGTTGGTACACCGACTTCGTCGGTGCGGCCGTGACCTGCGTCGGCGTGCGGCACACGGAAGAGGCGCATTACGAGCCGCACGCTCGGCGCATCGCCTTCCCGCTGCGGCCCGGCTCCGATTGGTCGATGGACGCGCGCGCGAACGAGCGCTCGGAGCACATCGAAGGCGAGATCTTGCGCACCGAGCGCGTCACCGTCCCTGCGGGGACATTCGACACGTTCGTGGTTCACCTCGTCGCAACGATGTCTGGCGACAGCGAAGGCACCTACGAGACGACGTTCTGGTTCGCGCCGTCCCTCGGCATACAGGTGAAGCAGATCGCGGACACCAACGTGCGATCCAGCGGGGCTGTATTCAACTCGCAGATGACGCTACGCCTTGCGAAGACGCCGTAGAACGCACGGGTCCGCCTGCCTTAGCGCCCGGTGAACTCAGCGAGCCACGTCGCGCCGATGTCGCCGAACGGTTCCTCGCGACGCTCGAGCATCTCCACGACGAGACCACACGCTTCGCGCGCGTGCCTCGCGATGTCCTCCGGATAGCCGAACGCCACGAACTTATCGTCGTCCTTCACGATGACCCGACCGTCCCGGTACCGGATCACGTCCAGATCGAGGTCGACGAAACCGAACGACCCGCCACTCAACACCGAGAGCGGCTGGGCGATGTGGACGTACACCTCCCGATCCCCATCAGGGAACGAGTTCGGAGCCGCGACTACGGCGCACATCCACCGGTCGGCTGGGTAGCAGACGACGGAGTCGAAGTCGTAGCCGTTGGGATCGGCCCGCACCCCGTGCCACCGTCCGTAGTTGTCCCGGCCGACGACCTGCTCCTCCACGACATCGAGGAACGTGCTCGGGAACTCGTACTTCTTCACCGGCGCGCGCTCCGGTAAGGAGTCGATGAACCGCTCGAGCCACCGTGTTCCAACACGATCGAACGGTTCGATGCGCTCGCGGAGCATCGTCCGGACCTCCGCACATGCTCGGCGCGCGCCGTCCGCGAGGTTCGACGGGAGCCCATGAACGGCGACGCATTCCTCGAACTCGTCCTCGTCGAGGATACGGACGTCGTCGCCGTAGCGCGCCAGGTCGAGCTCGAGGTCGATCCAGTCGGCGGACCCATCGCGAAGCGTCAGTGGGGCAGTGATGTCCACGTAGGCATCAGGCCACGACGGATCGGCGGCGAACAGGGGCACCCACCATCGACCGGGCGCAAGAACCCGGACGCATGGAACCGAGCGCCAGTAGCCATCGCCGCGCACGATGCCCGGTCCACACGTCGTCCCGATCCACGTGCCGAGCTCGTCTTCGCCGAGGACGACGTAGCTCGCGGAATCGCGAGGTCGCTCCGGCCACTTCGTCGTGACCGAGCCGAGCCTGCCGGGTGCGGCGCGGGAGATCAGCTGCTCTGGACCTGGTCCGCCGGCGGCACCTTGATCTTCACCGGCGCGCCGTAGTCGAAGACGTCGATCCCGAGCTTGACCTCGTTGCCCTCGATCACGAACGTGATCTCCTGACGGTAGAGCAACCCGTCGGCACCGACGTAGATCTTCATCGGGATGTCGCTCTCTCCCAGCGCCTCACCAGCTTTCCTGATCTGCTCCCGCCGCTCGGGTGACGCGCGCTCGACGAGTTTGTCGTAGTCGATCGTTCCGCCGAACACGGTGGTCACCCTCCCCCGAACGTTCGCGGATCCTTCCTTCTTCAGGTCTGGCGCCGCAGCGCGCACCTGCGCGAAGAAGTCACCGGGGTCGTTGGACATGAACGCACCGGATGCGTTGCTCCCGACCGTCGATACGTCGGTCTTCGTCCAGGCCTTGTTCCCCTGGCGCGCCTCTGGTGGCAGTTTCACGTACACGACCTCTCCTCCGAGGATCATCTCGATCTGGGTCTCCCCGATGCTGCCGCTGAGGTGCATGAGTCTCTTCGCGACGTCGACCTCGCCGTCGTAGATCAGGTTGCCGGCCTCGCCGGCCCCTTGGAAGTCCATCACCATCTGCAGCTTGAACGTCTTCACACCGGCGGACTTGGTCAGGAACTGCGCGATGATTGCGTCGTTCGACGAGCTCGCCGGCGAAGAGCTCACCGTCGTCGGCGTCCCGCTCGGACTCGAGCCCCCGCACGCGCTCGCAGCCACGGCCACGACGACGAGCGAAACGATCTTGGTGCGCATAGGTGAACCCCCTGCAGAGTTGGCGCGCCCAGACTAGCGCGCGTCCTATCCGACTTCTCGAAGCTCCCGCTTGAGCTCGTTGATCTCGTCGCGCAAGCGCGCGGCGTACTCGAAGCGCAGCTCGCGCGCGGCGTCGTGCATCTCCTCTTCCAGGGCTTGGATGAGGCGCGGCAACTCCTCGCGCGGGAGACCCGTGAGGTCCCGCGAGATCTTCCCGCGCTTCTTCTTCGTCTGGTACGGCGTCGAGGACTCCGCGGCGATACCCGCGGCGCTGAGGATGTCGGAGACCTTCTTCTGCACCGACACCGGATTGATCCCGTGCTCCACGTTGTAATCGTGTTGCTTCTTGCGCCGGCGGTTGGTCTCGTGGATCGCCCGTTTCATCGAGTCGGTGATGTTGTCGGCGTACATGATCACCTGGCCGCTGACGTTGCGCGCCGCCCGGCCGATCGTCTGGATCAGCGACGTCTCCGACCGGAGGAAGCCCTCCTTGTCGGCGTCGAGGATGGCGACGAGCGAAACCTCAGGGAGGTCCAGGCCCTCGCGCAGCAAGTTGATGCCGATCAGCGTGTCGTACTCCCCCAGTCGCAGGTCACGCAGCAGCTCGATGCGCTGGATCGTGTCGGTCTCGGAGTGCATGTAGCGCACGCGAAGGCCCGACTCCTGCAGGTACTCCGTCAGGTCCTCGGACATCTTCTTCGTCAGCGTCGTCACGAGTACGCGCTCGTTCGCCTCGGCGCGCGTGCGCACCTCCTCGATGAGGTCATCGATCTGGCCCTTCGTGGGCCGGATGATCACTTCGGGATCGATGAGACCGGTGGGTCGTACGACCTGCTCGGCGACGTTCTTGGAGACCTTGAGCTCGTACGCGCTCGGCGTCGCCGACAAAAAGATCACCTGGTTCACCTTCTCGAGCCACTCCTCGAACTTCAGCGGCCGGTTGTCCATCGCGCTGGGCAGCCGGAAGCCGTGCTCCACCAGCGTGTCCTTGCGCGACTTGTCACCCTCGTACATCCCGCCCAGCTGCGGGACGGTCACGTGCGACTCATCCACGATGCACAGGAAGTCTTCCGGGAAGTAGTCGATCAGCGTGTAGGGGGCCTCGCCCGGCGAACGACCGTCGAAGTGACGGGAGTAGTTCTCGATCCCGTTGCAGAAACCCATCTCGCGGATCATCTCGAGGTCGAAGTTCGTGCGCATCCGCAGACGTTGCGCCTCGAGCAGCTTGTTCTCCTTCTCGAAGCCGGCCAAGCGCAGCTGCAGCTCTGCTTCGATCGAGCCGACCGCTTCGTTCCGCCGCTCCTCCGACGCGACGTAGTGCGACGCGGCGAACACGGTCGTGTCATCCACCTCGGCGACGATCTCGCCGGAGAGCGGCTCGATCACGGTCATGCGTTCGATCGTGTCGCCGAAGAGCTCCACCCGAAGCAGCGTCTCCTCGTAGGCGGGGTGGATCTCGATCGTGTCGCCGCGGATGCGGAACGTTCCGCGCGCCACCGAGAAGTCGTTGCGGTCGTACTGCATGGCCACGAGCCGCCGCTTCATGAACTCCATCGGAAGGTCGATGCCCTTCACCAACCGCAGCAGATGCTGCTCGTACTGCTCCGGGGAACCGAGCCCGTAGATGCACGACACACTTGCGACGATCAGCACGTCTCGTCGCTGCAGCAGCGCCGAGGTCGCTCGGTGGCGCAAGCGATCGATCTCGTCGTTCACCGACGAGTCCTTCTCGATATAGGTATCGCTCGAGGGCACGTAGGCCTCGGGCTGGTAGTAGTCGTAGTAGCTGACGAAGTACTCGACCGCGTTGTCGGGGAAGAACTCCTTGAACTCGTTCGCGAGCTGGGCGGCGAGCGATTTGTTGGGCGAGATGACCAGGGTCGGGCGCTGGACCTGTTCGACGACCCAGGCCATCGTGGCCGTCTTCCCCGAGCCGGTCACCCCCAGCAGGGTCTGGAAGTCCAGGCCGGACCCGACCCCGCGCGCCAGCGACTCGATCGCCGTGGGTTGGTCGCCGGAGGGGCGGAAATCAGATGCGACGCGGAAGTCGGGCACGGCGCAGATGATAACGGCCCCGGCAACGCCCTCGTCCCGGTCTTCCTCCCTGGAAGGAATCGATATAAAGGTGTCGAATCACCCACCAAGAGATCACTCCAAGGAGGGTCAGCATGAAGAAGGTACTTCTCGCGGGGATCCTCACCGTCCTCGCTCTGGGACTCGTGCCCGCCCAAGCAGAGGTCGGCAACGGGTGCTACGCGAACGTGGACGGCGCGCCCGGCGGGTACCAGGCAGGATCCAAGTGCTCGTTCACGGCGAAGGCAGCCGGCGCCGTGTACGTCGCGGTGACGCCGAACTCGTGGACGATCGTGGTCACCTACAAGGACACCAACGGCGCCACGCTCGAGCGGGGCCGCGTCGAGTCCGACAGCGCAGCGCCGCCCAGCACGGGCAACGTCGGAACGCTGGTCGGCGACACCGTGACCGTCACCATGGGTCCCGACGACGCGGCCGGTCCGGTCGGTGGTTCGATCGGTCTGCTCTCGGTCTACGACGCGTCATAAGCGATAAGCAGCGGGAACTCCGTCGAAGGGGGCCGGTCATGGCCCCCTTCGTCATTTCCCGGGGAGCACGAGGGTGCGGTAGGCCATAGTCCATCCCGGCCATGGAGCGCGCGGCCTCGTATGCCGACACCTTTGCGACGGCACCGGCTTACGGAGGTTCGATTGATCGCAGACCCAGAGGTGAGGTCGCTGTTCGAGGACTTCAACGGCGCTGAGACCCTGCCCCCCGACACGGCCATCCCCGGTCTGGTGCGGCCCGCGCGACCTATGCCGGTCGTCCAGGCGCCAGTCCCGGAGATCCCCGCACCCGAAGAGACCCCGGCACCCGAGATGCGCGCCGAAGAGCGCGATCCCGGCTTCAACTTCCCGAACGCGGTCGTCGAGCCCGACCCCGAGCCATCGGTCCCGGAGTCCGAGGACCCTCCGGTGCACGAGCCCTCGAGGGGAAGCACGACCGTGGACATCATCGGGATCAAGAAGCGGCGCCTGTTCCACCGCTGAGCGCTACGACCGCCGGTCCACCACGCCGCAGCGATCGCCCGACAGCGACGGCCTCGACGTGCCCAGGAGCACGATCCCTAGCGAACCGCCTTCGCACGAGTTCGACCGCGTGCTCCCCCTGCTCGCCCCTAGGAACACGATCGCCGCAGCCTCGTTGCGACGCAACACGTTCCGCTCCAGTCTCGGGCGCGCGCGGTCACGGACCTCCACGCCGATCCGGTTCCCCGCGATCGTGTTCGCTTGCAGCACCGGGCGTGCCCGCGACAGCACCGTCACGCCAACTCCGTTCGACGTCAACCGCGACTCGTGCAGCACGCCACCTTCCCGACCCGCGTAGCAGATCCCGCACACGTCGCTCCCCCGCACCACCGAGCGCGTGATCAGCGGCGCGTCGTCTCCTCCGACGGTGATCCCCGACGAATCGTTGTCGAGGAACTCGCTGTTCTCGATCCGCATCGTCCGCGTCCCGGCACCCTTCTCCGGCGCGGAGGCTCCCACGATCAACCCGTTGCCTCCCGCCCCGCTCGGCCCGCGCCTGGCGCCCGACACCCGCACGTTTCGCAGCGCGTAGGACCCGGCGCGCACCACGATCATCGAGGCCGCGGCCGGTCCGCTATGCGCGAGAGCGAGCTCCTCCAGCTGGAGCGTCCCGCTCCCGAGGAAGATGAGCGCGACGCCTTCCGCGCGCGAGACGATCCTGGTTCGGTCGCGTCCGGCTCCGACGATCGTCACACCATCGATGAGGACCAACGGCGACGCAACGCGATGCACGCCTGGTGCGAGCACGATCCTGGTCCCGGTGACGCTCGAGGACACGACCGCCGCGAGATCGTCGGTCGGCGCGACCGTGATCTCTTCGGTGCGTTGCGGCTCGTTGCCGAATTCGGCGGCGCGCGTCAGGCTCGAGCGCAGCGACGACGCGATCGACGCCGCGATGAGTTTGCGGCCGCGCAGCTCCGACAACGCGCGTACCAGGCTCGTGCGCAGCGCGCTCGTGCCGCAGTCCGAGCCCGTCACGTCCTTGCGGTAGCGCGCGACCGCGACTGCCAGCCCCGCCGGCGACGGCAGCTTCGCCTTTAGCGAGTCGAAGTCCTTGGGCTCGACACCCTCGAACTCGCCGACGTAGTCCTGCAACACCGCGACGAGGCGGCCCGCCGGCGCCGCGCACTCAGCAGCGGACGGCGCGCCGGAGCACGCGGCCACGCCGAGCACGAACGTCAACACAGCCGTCGGGGCGCGCATCGCGTACACCGCGCTCAGTCGAGCGGGCGGCGGCCGACGAACCCTGTATCCGTCGGATGCCACCAGCCGATCGAACCGCCTTCGCCGAGCTTCCAGCACAGGAACACGATCTCCCCGTCGCGGTCGGAGGGGAAATCGATGAGCCCGTTCTCGGGGTCGCGCACGATGATGC
>JBKJXT010000422.1:0-5973 GCA_046716205.1 Actinomycetota bacterium | reverse complement strand
TGGGAGCCGGGCCCCGACGCTGCACGCGACGTCGCGCTGCAGATCCTGGCCGACCTGGGGCAAGGCCCGGCGCCGGTCGCGCGCCCGATCCACCGAAGCGTCCACATCGAGCAGCCGGCCTTGAAGATCGTGAAGACCGACGCCTCGAAGCTGCAGAACGAGGCGGCCAGCCGCCACGCATTGATGGACGCGTTGCGCGCTGCCGGCGTCAGCGATCTCCCCGATGACCAATATGACGAACCGCTGCTGAGAACGTCGCAGGTTGCGGCGTTGCTGCGGTGCTCTGACCGAACGATCCGTACCTGGACCGACGCAGGGAAGCTCCCCTACATCAAAACCCTCGGTGGGCGTCGGCTGTTCCCGGCATCCGGAGTGATGTCGGTGTTGCAGACGATGCGCGCGAGCCGCGAGGAGGCATGAGGATGGAAACCAACACCTACGAAGGAAGTGAGCTCCGCGACACGATCGCGGTGCTGATGCGGCGCAAGTTGATCATCGCCGCCTGCACGGTTGCGGTGACCGCCGGGGCCGTCGGGATGTCGATGGCGGCCACGCCGGTGTATTGCGCCGATGCGCAGGTCCTCATCCGTCCCGTGATCCCGGCCGCCGCGATGCCCAACTCCGGGTACTCGCTGAGCGGTCCGCTGGGGCTTGAGACCTCGCCGGACTCCGAAGCACAGATCGCCGGCAGCCAGATCGTGGGCGACCAGGTGCGCACCGCACTGGGGCTCACGCCGCAGCAGTCGCTTCCCGGCGCTGTCTCGGTTCGCGTCGTGACCGACCAGCTGCTCGGGTTCAGTGGCTGCTCGACGGACAAGCAGGGTGCTGCAGTGACGGCGAACGCCTACGCGGCGGAGTACCTGAACTTCCGCCGCGCGACCGCTGAAAAGGTCCTCCGCGACCTCGCCACCACGTACGCCAAACAGGGCGAGTCCCTGTCCAACGAGATCGCCGGCTTCGACGCACGGATCTCCGTGCTCAACGCTGAAGCGGCCGATCCGAAGCGTCGGGCCAGTGTGGTCAGTGAGATCAACCAACTGCAGTCGCAACGCAACGAGACCCTGTTCAGGCTCTCGACGGTTCGAACGCGCTACCAGGATGCGCAGAACGGCCTGGGATCTTCGACCGGTGGCGGCCAGGTGGTGCAACCGGCGGCCGCGCCTACGGCACCGTCGTCACCCAAGCCGGTGCGTGATGGCGTTCTCGGGCTCATCCTCGGCGCGATGGTCGGACTGGGCGTCGCGTTCGTCCGTCAGCACTTCGACGACAAGATCCGCGACCTCAGCGATGCGTCCAGGCGCGTCGGTCTTCTGGTGATGGGTGTGATCCCGCGCTCGAAGGCGTGGCGCAACAAGGACGTCGTGCGGCTGGAGAGCCTGGAGGAGCCGGGCGCGCCGGTTGCCGAGGCCTACCGCTCACTGCGACAGGGTCTGCAGAAGATGGGGCTCGGCAGCGACTACAAGACGCTGCTTGTCACCTCGGGCGGTCCCGGTGCCGGCAAGAGCACCTCCACCGCCAACCTCGGCGTGGCGCTCGCACGGACCGGCAAGCGGGTCGTGCTGGTGTCGGCCGACCTGCGCAAGCCGCGACTGCACGAGTTCTTCGGGCTGCGCAACGAAGCCGGTCTGGCCGAGATCCTCGGCGGCAAGCTCGAGCTCAGCTCGATCGCGCCGACGAGCGTGCCGAACCTGTGGGTCCTGCCCTCCGGTGCGGTGCCGGCCAACCCTTCGGAGCTGCTCGACTCCACGCGTCTCGCGGAGGTCCTCGCCAAGATCGAGGCCGCTGCCGACGTCGTGATCATCGACGGCCCGCCGATGGTGGCGGGCGCTGACTCGGTCGTGCTTGGTCGCCACGCGGACCAGACGCTGTTGCTTCTGCACCAGCAGAAGGCGCGCACTGGCGAAGCGGTCGCCGCTCGCGATGAGCTCACCAAGGGCGGCGCGAAGATGATCGTGAGCGCGCTCACGATGGCCGACTTCGCCGCGAAGAAGTACGGCTACGGGTACGGGTACGGCTACGGCGCAGCCGAGGTCCCCGCTGTCACTGCCGACGGCAACGGCCACGCCAATGGCAATGGGCACACCAACGGCAACGGCCACGCGCCGATGTCGTTCGCGCCGGCAGCGATGCATGTCGAGCCGAATGGCGCGCCGGTGGTCCAAGCCGTGACGAACGGCAACGGTAACGGCCACAAGCCGGTTGCGCGTAAGCCCGCCGTCCGCAAAGCGGCGCCCGCGCGCCCGCGCGCCGCGGCATCGAAGAACGGCAAGGAGTAACAACACCCATGGCAACCAACCTGGCCGAGCCTCGGTCCATCGCAGCTACGCGCCGTCGTTACGAGGAGCCAAGGCTCCGGCCACTTGATCGCGCCCGCTGGCGGTCGCTGATGGCAATCACGGCCTTCTGCGACATGTTCGCGCTCGGGACCGCGCTCTACGTCGCGACCGCGACGAGGTTCGGCCGTGCCGCCATCAAGAGCCAAGGCGCGTACGGGCAGTACCTCTGGATGTGGTTGATCCTGTGGATGATCTGCCTCGCGGCCGTGGGACTCTACGAGCGGCATCGGACCGACAACAGGATCGAGGAGATCCGCCACGTCGTCCACGGCGTCACGCTCGGTGCGGCGGTCGCGATCACCGGATCGTTCTTCGTCCGGTTCGAGCTCTCGCGTATCTGGGCGATGCTGGCGTGGGCGCTCGGACTCGTCGCGGTGATCGCCGGACGCACCGTGATCCGGGCGGGGGTGCGTTCGTTGCGCAAGAGAGGCCGCCTACGAAGGCGCGCCCTGATCGTGGGTATCGACGACGAAGCGCGGTCGCTGGCGGCCGCGGTCGCGAAGGCGAGCTGGGAAGGCGTCGACGTCGTCGGCTTCATCGCCGGCGATCCCTCCGGCACTCAGGGTCCCGAGGTACTCGGATCGTTGAGCGACCTGCGCGAGGTCGTGCTTGCCACCGAAGCGACCGAGGTGCTGGTGGCGGCGGGGATGTCCACCAAGGGCCACTTCGCGGACATCGTGTCGGCGCTGGACGGTCTGCCGGTCGAACTGCGGGTCGCGCCGGGTGTCGAGGGGTACCTGCCCTCGCGCGTCGCGGTGCACCCGCTGGGGGACCGGCCACTGCTCGCCGTCGAGCGCGCCGAGCTGCGCCCGGCAGCGCGTGTGTTCAAGCGTGTGCTCGACCTCGTGCTGGCAGGGCCGATGCTGATCGTCGCGGCGCCGGTCGTGATCGCGTGCGCGGTCGCGGTTCGGTTCGACTCGAAGGGTCCGGCGTTCTTCACGCAGAAGCGGGTCGGGGTCAACGGCAAGGCGTTCACGGTTCTGAAGTTGCGAAGCATGGTCGTCGACGCGGAGGCGCGCCGACGCGAGATCGAGACGGCGAACGAAGCGGACGGGGGCGTGCTGTTCAAGATGCGCGAGGACCCGCGGATCACCCGGGTCGGTGCGTTCCTGCGCAAGACGAGCCTGGACGAATTGCCGCAGCTGCTGAACGTGGTGAAGGGCGACATGAGCCTGGTCGGCCCGCGGCCGCCCCTGCCGCAGGAGGTCGCGCAGTACGACGACCCGCTGCGGCGCCGGCTGTTGGTGAAGCCGGGGATCACCGGTCTGTGGCAGGTGAGCGGGCGCCACGAGCTGAGCTTCGACGATTACATCCGCTACGACCTGCTGTACGTGCAGAGCTGGTCGATCGCGCTGGACATCTTCATCATCCTCAAGACGATCCCGGCTGTCGTGCTGCGAAAGGGTGCTTACTGATGGCCAGCCTCGGGCTCGTCCCTGAACCGAGCCTTCGTACCAATGCCGGATGGATGCTCGGCGGCCAGGGACTTCGACTCCTTGTTCAGGCTGGGTATTTCGTCGTCATCGCCCGCGGCCTGGGCCCGGACGGTTACGGCGGTTTTTCCGCTGTGATTGCGCTGGTGGCACTCATCGCTCCCTTCGTGAGTCTAGGCAGCGGAAATCTCCTCGTGAAGCATGTCTCCCGAGATCCGTCAGTGTTTCCCGTTTACTGGGCGCGTGCTGTGTTCATTACGGCTCTTACGGGCACGTGTCTGACCTTGATCGTCACGGCTGTCGGGAGCATGTTGGTGCCGGTTCAACTGACTGTCGTGCTGTTCGTCGCTGTCGCGGACTTGTTGTGTATGCGACTAGTGGACGTTAGCGGGCAGGCATTTCAGGCACATCAGATTCTCAAGCGAACCGCTCAATTCCAGGTGATGCCTAGCATCATGAAACTGGGCGGCGCCCTCGTATGTGTCGCTCTCTGGAGTGATGTATCCCCCATCCGGTGGAGTGCTGTCTACCTGATCGCCTCCTTCATCAGCAGCTTATGGGCTCTTCGGCGAGTTGCTCGTGACCTAGGGGCGGTCCCTCGCAATATCGGGGGCCCGGCGTGGGAGATCCGTGAGGGTCTCCACTTCTCGCTAAGCCTTGCATCGCAGACCGTCTACAACGACGTGGACAAGGTGATGCTGGCCCGGCTCTCGACCCTGAGCCAAGCTGGGGCATACGCGGCCGGTTATCGTCTTATCGATGTCGCGATCACGCCAATCCGGTCGCTCTTGTTCGCGACATATGCCAAGTTCTTTCAACACGGGGCGCGGAGTGTAGAGGACGCTCGGAGATTCGCGCTCCGGCTCATGCCGCTGGTCGTCGGATACGCGCTCGGCGCGGCAATTCTCCTCTTCGTTCTCGCGCCCGTGGTCCGGCCGATTCTGGGAGAGGGATACGAGGACGCGGTCAGTGTATTGCGCTTCTTGAGCGTCTTGCCGCTCCTGAAAGGCATCTCTTACTTCGGCGCTGACATACTCACGGGTGCCAACCGTCAGGGCGTAAGAAGTTGGATCCAGATCTCGATGGCTCTGCTGAATATCGCCTTGAACGTTTGGCTCATCCCAGCACACGGATGGCGTGGCGCCGCGGTCGCGAGCCTCCTCACCGACGTCAGTCTCGGTGTCACGATGTGGGTTGCGGTCCACAGAGTCGTGCGCACCTCCCGTGCGGTGCTACAAGCAGAAGGTGAGACGATCCAATGTTAGAGAAACTGGAAAGAGTCTACGCCGTCCTCGGGCTCTTACTATGTGCCGGTGCGCTTGTTCCCCTGTGGCGGATCGAGACTGGATATCTGTCCGACGGTGTTTCCACTGATTCGCTGCAGCAACGGCTCTTCGCGATCCTGTTTGGGATCGCTGCAGTACTTCTCGTCCTGCGGGCTAAGTCTGCACTAAGGGTTGTCTCCCGACAGGGCCTGTTGTGCGTTCTCGTCCTCCTGGCGTTCGTCTCTGCGATGTGGTCCGTCGATCCTGCACTCTCATCAAGGCGTGCTTCGGGTCTGCTTGGCGCCACAGCGTTCGGACTGTATCTAGCAACGCGCTTCAGCCATCAGATGCAGCTCCGCTTGGTTCAATGGACTCTCGGATGCCTGGCAGTCGGAAGCCTTGTGATCGTCATCCTTGCGCCCTCGTGGGGGATCATGGACGAAGTTCACGTCGGTTCCTGGCGTGGCGTCTTCGTGCATAAGAATATCCTCGGACGGTTGATGGCTCTGGCGGTCATCGCATTCGCCGTAGAACTCAGAGGAGGCCGCAGACGATGGCCGGCACTCGGTGTCTTACTGGGCCTGTTCCTGCTGTTGAGGTCCCAGTCGATGACCGCACTGTGCATCACGATCATTCTCCTGGTGCTTCTGCCAGCCTTCAATAGCTTGAAGAGTCGCACTTCAGGAGTTCTTCCTGCGCTGAGCGTTTTCGTCCTTGGCATCGGCGGAGCGGTCATGTGGGTTGTCAGCAATGCGGCGTCCGCGACCGCTTCGATCGGGCGTGACATCACTCTCACAGGGCGGACCGAGCTTTGGGCAGTGGTGCAAGAGATGATCGCTCGACGTCCGGCTTTCGGATACGGATACGGGGCCTTTTGGGGAGACGCATCCTCTCCTGGTGGAGAGGTCTGGCGGAGGATGCACTGGGCTGCTCCGCATG
>JBKJXT010000421.1:0-6249 GCA_046716205.1 Actinomycetota bacterium | reverse complement strand
GGTGCGGGGCCAACCGGGGGCGCGGCGGGCGGCGCGGGGGTGCTTGGCGGCGACGCCGCGCAGCGCGACCGCAGCGCGCGCCGACGGCTCCTCGGCGGCGAGGTCGGCCGGCTGTCCGTCGCCGGGTGGTGCCTCGGTGCCGACGTAGGCCGCGCCGACGGTTGAGCCCGCGAACGCTGCGCCCGCGCGCCGCTCGGCGCGATCGCGCAGCAGGTACAGCACCGTGAAGATGAACGACACACCGAACAACGTGGACGCCGTGATCGCGGCGAAGACGTGGAACTTCAGCCAGTACGAGTTGAGCGCCGGCACCAACGGGCCGGACGGCGCGTAGACCAGGCGCGCAACCGCCAGCGACAGCGTCGCCGCGCCCAGCGCGAACCCGCCGACCGAGCGCAGGCCCAACTTGCGGTCGATCACCAGCAGATAGATCAGGACCAGGCCCATCCCGATCATGTTCGAGTACTCGAACATGTTGCCCCACGGGACCCGGCCGGCCGATAGGCCGCGAGTGGCGATCGAGGTCGCGTGCGCGAGCGCGCCGATCACCGCGACGCCGGTACCGATCGCCCCGATCATGCGCGTGCGGTAGGCCAGCGAGGCGAACAGGCCGATCATCGCGATCGCGTAGCAGATCAGCGCCACCCAGAACAGGTGATCGGAGAGTTGAGCGAGGTTCGCGTCGGTCACGGATCCGTTCCGATCTGAGAGAGGTCTCTGTCGAGGTCTCGCACGAGGGCTCTGAACTCCTCTTCGAAGGCCGCCTTGCGTTGCAACGCGTGACCGGCGATCTCGAGGCGCGCCCTGTTCTGCGGGAGGGTCCCGCCCTCCAGCACAGCCGCGCGGACCCACACGCGCCGGCGCGAACTATACAGCGCGGGGATGAGGCCGACCAAGATCAGACCGGCGGCCACCAGCAGCAATCCGGCACCGGGGTTCGTGGCGACCTGGAACACCGTGTACTGCTTCAACGGGCCGAACGAAACGTCGATCCCGTCGCCCAGCGACACCGTCTCGCCGGGGCCGACCACGCCGCTGGAGCCCGCCGCCATCTTCGAGATGTCGAGCCGGTACACCGACTGCGGGACGTCGAGCCCCAGGTCGCCTTCGAACTCCTGGTAGACGATCGCGGGGTTGTTCGGCCGCGGCGACGCGTCGCGCGGTGAGCCGTCGGCGCCGAGGCGAGGATCGGTGAAGAAGATCATGTCGAGCCCGACCTGCTTCGGCTTGGCGCTGGGCAGCTTGATCACGCCGCGCCACCCCCCCTGCTCGGCCAGGAAGATCGTCGGCCCGTCGTAGAGCACCTTGCCTGCCTGGCGCACGGTCACGTGCGGCGCCCACCCCCACGACAGCTGATACACGCGCACGCCGCGATGCGTCAGCGGCGAGTTCACCACGATGCGCTCGGAGAGCACCTCGCGATCTCCCTCGATGACGCGAACGCGGGATGCGAACTGCTTCGGCACGCCGTTGGGATGCCAGTCGACGTCGAAGTCGTCGACCGCGAGCTGGAAGCCCCGATGCCGCTCGTTGAAGAAGCGGCCTTCCTCGATCACGTCGTACTCGACGTGAGTCTCGGTGAACCGCTCGCCTTCGACCACAGCCACCTGTCCCGTCGATCCCAGCAGCTTGTCCGCCGACATGCCGAGCAGCAGCACCAGGAACGCGGTGTGGAAGACCAGCGATCCACCCTCGCGCCAGTTGCCCTTCTCGGCGGCGAGCGTCCCGTCGGCGCGCGTGAGGCGGAAGCGCCGGGCGCGCAACACGCGCTCCGCACCCGACAGCGCTGCTTCGGGATCGAGCGCGATCGTGCCGGCGTGGTACTGCTGCTGGGACTCCAGCGTCGAGGTGGTGCGCGGGCGCGCACGCAGCACCCGCAGGAACCCGCGATAGCGCGGCAACAGGCAGCCGACCAGCGACACCAGCAGCAGGCCGTAGATCGCCATGAACCACCACGACCCGAAGACGTCGAAGATGCCGAGCTTCTCGGCGAGCGGCGCCCAGCCTCGGTTGAGCTTCTTCCACGCCTCGACCTTGTCGGGCTGGATCGGACGCTGCGGGAACAGCGAGCCGATCGCCGCGCCGGCGGCCAGCAGCAACAACAGGATGATCGCCGTGCGCATCGTGCGCAGGGTGCGCCACACGCGGCGTGCGACGGTCAGCGGCGACGGCGGAACACGGATACTCATCAGATCGGAGGCGCGAACCGGTTCACGAGGCGGGTGAGCGGCGCCATCACTTCTGCCCACTGATCGGTGACCAGCAGGATCCCGATCACCAGCATGAACCCGCCGCCGACGGTCTGCAGCGTGCGCGCGTGACGGCGGAACCATCCCGACGCGCCGAACGCGCGGCGCAGGCCCAGCGCCGCGAGCAGGAACCACACGCCGAACCCCAGCGAGAAGAAGAACAACAGCATCGAGGCGCGCAGGACGTTGCCCTCAGCCACGCCGAGCGAGAGCATCACGCCGAGACCGGGGCCGACGCACGGCGTCCAGCCGGCCGCGAACGCGAGGCCAAGAGGGAACGCGCCGGGCAGTCCCGGCTTCACGCGCGAGAAGAACGGCCGGCGCTCGCGCTCCAAGAAGGGGAACAACGTCGGGAGCATGAACGCGAGACCGAGCACGATCACCAGGCCGCCGGCGATCCGGTTCACCAGGCCGAGGTTGCGCAGCAGCGACCCGCCGATCGCGCTTGCGGCCGCGCCCAGCGCGGTGAACATCGCTGCGAAGCCGAGCACGAACAACCCGACGCCCAGCAACATCCTGCCGCGGCCTTGCCCGGAGTCGACGTCCTCACCGGTCAGCCCTGAGACGAACGAGAGGTAGCCGGGCAGCAGCGGCAGCACGCACGGCGAGAAGAACGACACGGTCCCGACGAAGAAGGCGACGATGAAGCCCACCGGCCCAAGCAGCGCGCCCTCGACCCCTTCGGCCACGGCCAACAGGATCATGCGGCAAGCTCCGCGTCGAGGATCTTGCGCAGGTCTACCTCGTCGCGCAGCGCGCCGATCAACAGCGCCGCGGTGCGGCCTTGCTTGTCGATGACGTAGGTGACCGGCATGAAACGCACGCCGAACCGGTAGGCCAGCGACGAGTCGGGGTCGTAGATGCTGGGGTAGGTGACCTCGAACTCGTCGAGGTATGCCAGAGCGGCCGCGCGCTGGTCGCGCCGGGTGTTGACCCCGACGAAGCGCACGCCGCGCGCGCCGTATTCCTTGAACATTGCCTCGAGCGCGGGCTGCTCCCGGCGGCACGGGCCGCACCAGGACCCCCAGAAGTTGACGACCGCGACCGCGCCTTGGGTCAGCGCCGCCTCGACACGGGGCCCCGGCCGCAACGACTCGCCGGTGACCGCGGGGGCCGCCTTTCGGTCGGCGGGGGGGATCGCGACCACGTTGAAGGAGGTCGTCGCAGCGATGCCTCCTCCCCCGGCCGACGAACAGCCGGCCAGGAGCCCACTGAGGGCGATGAGCGCGGCGGGGAGGTGGGTTCGCATCGGGACAACGACTGTAGCAACGCTGCAGTGGCCCTGTTCCGGCCCCAGCGCGCCTGGCGGCCCCAGGCCGCAGACGCGCCGGGTCGCCCTCGGGCGCGGCGCGCCGGGCGCGCGCGCGAACGCTGTGCCACCATGGCGCCATGCGCGCGCCCCCCACCCTCCTCGTCTGCGCCCTCGCCGTCCTCGTGATGGCGTGTAGCGAACCGAAGCCCACTGGGTCCTCGGGTTTCCCACCGTGCACGCCCTCAGGGTTCACCTCCATCGGCGAGACGCTCCCCGACTGCAGCTTCGAGGGGTTCCCCGGCACCTCGCCGTTGCGGCTCAGCGACCTCGCCGGCAAGCCGACCGTGCTTAACTTCTGGGCGAGCTGGTGCATCAACTGCATCGCGGAGATGCCGGACTTCCAGACGGTGTTCGAGTCTCTGGGCGGGCGGGTGACCTTCGTCGGGATGAACGTGACCGAGTTGCAAGGCGAGACCGAGGCGGCCGGCCAGAGTTTCGCGAAGGCGAAGGGTGTGCGCTACCTGCTGGCCTACGACCCCGGCGGTCTGCTCTACGCGCACTTCTCCCCTTCGCGCGAGCGCCCGGTGATGCCGATCACGGTCTTCGTCGGTCCCGACCTGCGCGTGAGGGAACGCCACTTCGGAGGCCCGGTGTCGGTCAAGCAACTCCGCGCCATGATCAAGAAACACTTCGACATCGCGTAGAGCGCGCCTCGAGCGCGCCTCGCGGTTTTGCACGCGCGCTCGTGCGGCGAGATAATCCGGTCATCCAAGCCTTCGAAGGATCCACAGTGGGTGCGTTTGTGAAAGTGGTCACAAAGTCCCGAAGTGGTGTCCGGCTTGGTTGCTTGAGAATCGCCGACCGTATAATCGCGAACCGCAGGAAGTCGACGAGAGGCGTAGTGCATGCTCGCGGTCACCTTCGATCCGCTTGACCCCATCCTCCTGCTCTTCGAGGGCGCCTACATCCTCATCTCCGCCGTGCTCTTCGCCGTTGCGTACAAGGCCAAGTCCGAATGGGTGCGCGCCTCGCTCGCCGGGCTCGCCCTCTCGATCCTGGGGATCCGCCTGTTAGCGGTGTTGCCCTCGTGGTGGCTGTACTTCGCCGAGACCAAGCTCGACTGGGGCGGCCAAGGGTGTGTCGAGTTCGACCTGCAGTGCGGCAAGCAAGCCTTGAAGGACACCGTCGTCGTGATCCAGAACGCGGTCGTCCTCGGCGCATTCGTCGTCGCTTTCATCATCTGGCAGCGCAAGTTCCCCAAGGACCTCGCCCCAGGTGAAGCCAAGCCCGAAGCGACCGGGGGCTACAAGTAATGAGCGCGACGAGCAACAAGCCGCAGTTCTACGACGAGTACGACCTGAAGATCGTCGACGGCAACTGGCTGCAGAACCGCGTCAAGCCCAAGCGTCACATCGGGCTCGAGGCCGACCTCTGCATCCTGTGCCGCGCGTGCGAAGACGTTTGTCCGTGGGATTGCATCTACATGCTCTCCGGGGAGATCGTCGGGACCGCCGACCAGGCGGCGATCAAGGATGCGGCAGGCAACGCGGCCGCGGTGTTCGTGATCGACGACAACGAGTGCACGCGCTGCGGGATCTGCGTGGACCGCTGTCCGTCGGACGCGCTGTTCTACATCACCGTTGGTGACCGCGCGAAGAAGTAGCGAGGAGACCGGACGTGGCGAAGACCGACAAGGGGTTGCTGCAGGAGAAGATGGAGCTCCTGCGCGACAAGACGCAGGACTCTCAGGTCTGGAAGTCGATCTTCCGGCCGGGTTCGTTCATGCGCAAGGGCTTCCGCGACACCTCGCGCGACCGTGCCCTCGCCACCATGAACAACGTGCTGTACCACTTGCACCCGGTCAAGGTGAAGCGGCACGGCTTGAAGCTGACCTACACCTTCTGCCTCGGCGGCCTGTCGTTCTTCCTGTTCACGATCCTGACGATCACCGGCATCTACTTGATGTTCTTCTACCGGCCGGCCGTGGACCTCGTGAGCGCGCCGGTGTACATCGACATGGAGGACCTGTCGCAGGCGATCAGCTTCGGCCAGTTCGTCCGCAACATGCATCGCTGGGCGGCGCACCTCATGGTCCTGAGCGTGTTCCTGCACATGGCGCGCGTCTTCTACCACGGCGCCTACAAGCCGCCGCGGGAGTTCAACTGGGTCGTCGGCGTGAACCTGTTGCAGATCACGCTGTTGCTGTCGTTCACCGGCTACCTTCTGCCCTGGGACCAGCTCGCGATCTGGGCGGTCACCGTCGGCACGAACATGATGGGCTACACGCCGGTGTTCGGTCGTCAGGTGAAGTTCGTGCTCGTGGGTGGACTCGAGGTCGGACCGCCGACACTGATCCGATGGTATGTGCTCCACGTCCTTGCCCTGCCCTTCATCGCCGTGTTGCTGATGGCCGTGCACTTCTGGCGCATCCGCAAGGACGGCGGGATCAGCGGGCCGCTGTAGGAGGCTGACATGGCGGATCGCGAAGAGATTGGGATAGATCAAGAGGCGTTCGACAAGGCCATCGCCGAGGGCAAACCCGAGCGCGTCGCTCGCGCGATGGCGAAGTCGGCGTGGGTGCGCAAGACCCGCGGTCCCGCCGGTCCCGGTGAGAAGAAGGAAGCCGCGCCTGCCGAAGCAGCCCCCGCCGCTGAAGCTGCTGCTGCGGCCGCGCCGGCCGGGGGTGGCGCGACCGTGTCGGTCGCCGCGCCCGCGGCTGCGGTCACCGAGCGCCTTACCGCCGAGCAA
>JBKJXT010000420.1:0-4940 GCA_046716205.1 Actinomycetota bacterium | reverse complement strand
GTTCTGTCGTGCGTGCTTCGATGGCATCTACCCCATCGAGATCCCTGAGGGCGCCGAACAGCCGAAGTTCGTGCTCGAGGAAGGCGTCGTCAAGGACACGGCAAGCATCCCACGCCGCCTGTCGTGACCGACTACGCGTCGTCGGGCGTCTCGCTCGAAGCCAACGACGAAGCGGTTGAGCTCATCTCCAAGCGCATCGCCGCCGCGGGCGCGACCCGTCCCGAGGTGCTCGGTCAGATCGGTGGGTTCGCGGCGGCGTTCGACGGGCGCTTCGCCGGGCTCGCCGAGCCGATCCTGGTCAGCGCGACCGACGGTGTCGGCACGAAGCTGAAGATCGCCCAGACCCTCGGGCGTCACGACACCGTCGGCATCGATCTGGTCGCGATGGTCGTCGATGACATCGTGTGCAGCGGCGCCGAGCCGCTGTTCCTGCTCGACTACATCGCGATCGGTCAGAACATCCCGGAGCGCACCGCCGACATCGTCGAAGGCATCGCGCGCGGCTGCGCGATGGCCGGCGCCGCGTTGATCGGTGGCGAGACCGCGGAGCATCCCGGCGTCATGGACCCCGACGATTACGACCTGGCCGCGTTCGGCGTCGGCGTCGTCGATCGCTCGAAGATGCTCGGACCCGAGCGCGTCGTTGAGGGCGACGTCGTGATCGGGCTCGCCTCCAGCGGGCTGCATGCCAACGGGTATTCGCTGGTGCGCAAGCTCATCCTCGACCGCGACCTCGATCTGTCGATGGCGGTGCCGGGATGCGAAGCAACGCTGGGCGAGGAGCTGCTGACGCCGTGCCGGATCCACGCCGCGGCCGTGCTGTCTGCGATGCATGCGGGCGAGGTGCACGCCGCGGCGCACATCACCGGCGGCGGGATCGCCGGGAATATGGCGCGCGCCCTCCCGGAGGGTCTCGGCGCGCGCCTGCGGTCGCAGGAGTGGGCGCGCCAGCCGATCTTCGACTTCCTGCAGCGCACCGGCGACATCCCTGAGGAAGAGATGCGCCGCGTGTTCAACCTCGGGCTCGGGATGGTGCTGTTCGTTCCATCAGATGCTGTCTCGATCGTCCTGGAAGCATTGCGCGCAGCCGGGGAGTCGGCGACCATTGTCGGCGACGTGACCGCCGATCACGGTGTTGAGATCACATGACGGACGAAACCGCGCAGCTCGCGAAGCCGGCTCTATCACTCGAAGAGATCGAGCGGCAACGCCGGCACCTCTGGACCACCGCGTGGATCACCCTGGTCGCGCTGTCCTTGGTCGTCGTGGTCATGGCGTTCTGGACCGACGTCTTCCCCGATACGTTGCAGGACGCGCTGTCGTTCCCCGGCCTGCGGTTCGTGTTCCTGATCCTGGCGATGGGCTTCATCGTGTATTCGGTCAGCGTCGAGCGACACCTGCGCGAACTGACGCGGAACTACGTTGATGCGCGGGAGCGGACGGCGGCGCTGGAGGACGCGGAACGCCTGCGCAGCGACTTCGTCGCGGGCATCACCCACGAGCTGAAGACCCCGCTGACATCGCTGCTCGGCTACGCAACGATCGTGCGCAAGCGTGGATCTGCGCTCACCGACGATCAGCGGACGGAGTACGTCGGTGTGATGGAACGCCAGGGACAGAAGATCCTGCGCCTGATCGAGGAGCTGTTGCAGGCGTCGCGCGTTGATGCAGGTCTCGCGAAGTTACAGCGCGTGCCGGTCGATCTGCCCGAGATCGCGAAGGCTGTTGCGGGGGAGTTCGCAACCAGTCGCGGTCGAGAGATCAACGTGTACGCGCCGGCGAGCGACCTCGGGTTGTGGGGTGATCCGGCGGCGCTCGAGCACGTCGTGACGAACCTGATCGACAACGCGCTGAAGTACAGCGAGAAGTCCATCAGCGTGAGCGTTATCGACGGAGACAACGAGGTGCTGTTGAGCGTGGCGGACGAAGGCGTCGGCATCTTGGCGGAGGATCAGCCGCGGATCTTCGACCGGTTCCAACAGTCGGCGAACGCGCGCGGCTCGGCGAGCGTTGGGTTCGGGCTGTACTTGGTGAAGAGCCTCGTGGAAGCGCACGGCGGCCGGGTCGTCGTCGACTCCGAGGTCGGCAAGGGCTCGACCTTCAGCGTCGCGTTCCCGATCCGCAAGCGCTGAAGAGCTGCTTACAGGGCGTAGCGCATCACGATGCCCTGCAGGTCGCGTTCGGTGGGCGACGCGCTTCCATCGCTGAGCCCGACCACGTAGAGGGCGCTCATGTCGGGGCTGACGGCGAGGGCTCGGCTGAGGTCATCGCCACCTGTGCCGGCGAAGGTCATCCGCGTGAGCTCGACGCCGGTCACCGACTCGATCACGCTGGTCTCGATGTCGCCACCTACGCCCGCGTTGGGCCAGGGGTAGGGGCGTTCGCAGTTGCTCCCGAAGATCTCCTCGAGGTCGATGCACGTCGGATCCGGCGCCACGACCGGCGGGGGCGGGACCTCATAGGGCGTGCGCACCGTGACGGAGGGAGCCGTGCGTGTCGCGTACAGGCGCCCACCGTCGCCGCTGATGGTCAAGTCAGTCGCGGGAGCAGAGGAGAACGAGCTCCACTCCGCGCGGCCGTCGGATGTGCGGTAGGCGACGGTAGCTCCGTGCCACACCGGGCTCGGGTACGACCGGGTTTCGATGGAGACGAACAGCCGTGATCCGTCTGGGCTGACGACAACCGACGTTCCGTGGTCTTCGTCGTAGAGTGCGGGCGCGTCGAAGGCAGCCGCCCAACGGACGACCCCCGTCTGTGCGGCGTACGCGACGGTCATCGCGACGATGTCGTCTGCGCCCAGGTCGTTCTTGGAGAACTCCCACCCGGTCATGAAAACGCTGGCGCCGTCCGGACTGATCGCGATGCCGCGGGCGCGCGAGTATGTGTTCGACACCGCGCGCCATACTTCATCGCCCTGCGCACTGTATGCAAGGGTCACGGCCCTGCGTGCCCCTTCGAACCAGTCGATCGAACCGGCCACGTACACATGTGAGCCGTCGGGGGAAACGACGATCCCATGCGCGTCATCCCTGGAGCCAGAGTCGAAGCGTGCGAGCCAGGCCTCGTCCCCGGTCGCCGCGTCGTAGGCGATGGTGATCAGGTCTCCGGTGGAGTGCGAATCCCACCCGGCGGTCAGCGTGACGAAGACCGCCGAGCCGTCCGGGCTGATGGTCATGTCTCCCGGGATCTCGTTCCCACGTTGGGCGTGAACCGACCTCCAGCGAACCGCGCCGCTGGCGGCGTCGTAGGCGACCGTCTCATGGTCCAACGAGGTGGCGTCGGAGTACGAGATGCCCGACACGAAAACGGTCCGGCCGTCCCGACTGGTCACGATCTGTTTGGGGGCCAGCCAGTAGTAGGAACCGGGGTTGGGGGCCGCGCCCTGCCAAAGCGCGGCGCCCGTTGGCGCGGCGTAGGCGACGATCCGTGAATGCTCCGCGACGTAGGTCGTCGCGCCGTCGGGACTGACGGCGACCGCGGTGGTGGCCCCCTCGGAGCGCACGCTCCATGACAGTCGTGGGTCGGCGATCTCATCGGCGCCGGCGGGGGCCGATGGCAGGGCCACCGCTACCGCGGCACAGAAGCAAAAGATCCGGATGCGCAGCATGGGACATGGTTCGGCGAGGGGAACCTGCATCCCTCCATCGGGCGGCGGGTCGGCCGGATCGGGGCGTTCGGGGCGTTCGGAGCGCGAGGGTGTCACACCCCTGCTCCAGCATCTGAGGAGCCAAGAAGGAGGGGTAGTCATGTTGATCTGCGAGTGGTGCAACCAGGCGTGGCGCTCGGCGGATGGGTGCACGAAGGAGACCGAGCTGTTCAGGGACGGGATCACGCGGCGCCGGCGTCCGGCGACGTTCCGAGGATGCGACTGTGGCGTGAAGAGGGGGCGGATGCATCATCCTGGCTGCGACCTGGACTACTGCGCGCTGTGCAACGACCAAGCGTTGTGGTGTTACTGCTCCATGGAGTCGGTGCTGGACGAGTGGGTGAGCAACAACTGACGCGGCCGCGAGGCGTCGCTGCAGGAAAGATTGTTGAGTTGAGTGCCGTATAGGGCGTCAACTCAACAATCTTTCGGAGTGACGGGGCCGCGCGCCGGGCACGAACCGCGCCGGGCGGCTACAGCACGCCGAACAGGCGCGCGGGGCGCTCGATGAGGTCGCCGAGGTAGCGCAGGAACCGTCCCGCCTCCGCGCCGTCGACGATCCGGTGGTCGAACGACGCCGACAACGTCATCACGTCTCGCACCGCCAGCTCCCCGTTCACAACCCACGGCCGCTTCGCGATCAACCCCGGCGCGATGATCGCCGACTCTGGGAAGTTGATGATCGGCGTCCCAGCATCCATCCCGAACGAACCGATCGAGGTCACCGTGATCGTCGAGCCGGTCAGCTCCTGCGGCGTCGCCTTCCCGGTGCGCGCCGCCTCCGCCAGGCGCGCGATCTCCGCGGTGAGCTCGAACACGTTCAGCTGGTCGGCGTTCTTCACCACCGGCACCAGCAACCCTCGTTCAGTGTCGGTCGCGATGCCGACGTGGTAGGTGCGCTTCACCACGATCTCGGTCGTTGCCTCGTCCCACGACGCGTTCAACAACGGATGCTTGCGCAGTGCCGCGAGCAACGCCTTCACGATGATCGGCAGCGGCGAGATCTTCAGCCCTTCGGCCTCGGGCGCGCCGCGCAGCTCCTCGCGCAGGCGCATCAGCTCCGTCGCGTCTACCTGCAGCCATTCCGAGACGTGCGGGATCGTGAACTTCGATTTCACCATGCGCTCGGCGATCGAGCGGCGGATGGAGCGCACCGGGATCCGTTCTTCCTCGCCACCTCCGGGAACCGACCGCAGGCGCGCGGGACCGTCCTCGGCCTCCGCGACCGGCGGCGCGCCGGCGGCCGCCACCACGTCCTCACGCGTGACGCGCCCGTCCGGACCGGTCCCGGTCA
>JBKJXT010000419.1:0-11007 GCA_046716205.1 Actinomycetota bacterium | reverse complement strand
GAATGACTCCGTGCGCTCGTTGCGCCCCGCAGCCCCGCCCCCCTGGCTTACGGCGACGTTCGACATCCGCACGGCGGCGGTCCCCGAGAGGTTGGCGACCAGCAGGCTCACTTCAGTGGCGTCGAGCATCCGGGCAAGCTCGGCCGCCAGCACGTCGACAGCTTCGACTGGCGGGGCAGCCTCGACGGCCGCAAGCAGGCCCCGGAGGTCGAGTCGGACGTCGTCTGCGTCAGCCACCGTGACACCGTAGCAGCAACGGAAAACTTGGCGGCTGCGCGGTAGCCGTGTGGGGTTTCGTACCTGGCGGCACTGCGACGCTCATCGACATGCCAAGTAACATCCTGGCCCTGTCGAGCAGCGGAGGGTCCACATGAACGCGATCGTCAGGAGTCGCGGGGAGGGTCCGCGTTACGTCCTCCGCGGAAGCGAGATCGTCTTCAAGGCGCTGGGCAGCGAAACGGGCGGCGTATTCAGCTTTCTCGAGCGCGAGGTGCCGCCCGGCGGTCGCATGCCTCCACCTCATCGACACGAAGGCCCTGAGGCGTTCTTCGTTCTAGAAGGGGTCCTCGAGTTCCACGTGGACGACGATGTCGTCACTGGAGATGCGGGAACCTTTGTGCTCGTTCCCGGCCGGGTCGGCCATACCTTCGCCAACACGTCCGACGCCAGCGCGCGCTTGCTGACGATCCACTCTCCTGCCGCGGACCCGTACTTCGCTGAGATGCACGACCTCTGGTCCGCGCCCGATCCCCCAACTCCAGAGCAGGAGCGCGAGGTTCAGCGCAAGCACGGTCTTGAGCCGGTCTAGAGGATCACCGGTTCGAACGACGTCACTCAATTGAATCCGTCATACCGGTGGGCGTCAAAAGCCATTCGACGCGAGTTGGCACGCGCCGCGATGGAGCACCCATCCTCCTGCTGGCTCGATCATGCCGCGTATCACGCCCGAGATTAGCCCCTGTTCGTTGGCGCCCGACGCACAATCCCTCACCGGACCTTCGACCCGTACGAAGATGTCCGATTGATCGTTCGTATCGCCCGCAGCAAGATTCCTCGCAAGCGATTGGAACGCGATCACACCGCCGTCGGCAGAGATCGAGATGGCTCTCGAGCCATACAGCAGAGATTGATCATGAGGAAAGGGCCCGCGAGCGTCACACCAGCACCCGCTCGCGACATCGGCCTCCGTCCCATCGGTTGCAACCGACAACCGCACCGTGGAGCCTGTGACGAGATCGCGCCTGAAGATATCGGTGACGCAGTCCGCGGCGTAATTCGGGCACGTCAGTCCGCTTAAAACACCGCTTGAGTCGTCGTCATCGAGCGGCGTGGCCGATGCGAAGGCGACGTAGCGGCCGTTGGCCGACACCGCGGGCCCGAATCCGTTTCCGAGCGCGCCGCGCGTACTCACGCTCACATCTCTCGTGGTACGCGAACGCCGGTCATAGACGACCAGCTTCGAGCTGTCGGTCGTAAGCCCCGCGCCGGGAACAAGCGACGCGGTCGTCAGACGCGCCTGCGTCGCGTATACGATCCGGCGCCCGTCGGCGGAGATCACAGGATCCCAACTGCCCGTGCCGAGGTGCGGTGAGATCCGGGTCCGTTTCCGCGTGAGGCGGTCGTATAGGTACACCTGCACCGGTCGCCCGAACGCATAGCTCCACGAGTGGAAGACCACGTACCGCCCGTCGGACGAGATGGATGCGTGCCCGCCGGCGACGGCAACGACGGAGCAGAGTTGGCCAGGAGGGGTTCTCGGCCACGACCTCGGATACTCGCACCATCCTCGTCGGAGAGGATCCGAGGCACGTCGATCCGCCACGACGATCATCCCGACCTCCGTGCCGTCCGTTCCGAGTACGAAGAGAACGTAGCGACCATCGGGCGTGATCGTCGGCGTCGTCGCCGAATCGCGATTTCGGTAGGCACGCCTGGCGGACCCTCCGGCCCGGAATGGGCCGCCCGTTACGTCAAGGTCGCTAAGCGCGCGGTTCCGGCACTCGTGAATGGGTCCTCGGCCTTGAAAGGGTTCTCGTCGGATCCTGTGGTCGTCTCATCGAGCCATGGTTCGACATCGTCACGTAAGTGGTCTTGAAAGACCGGTGCGCGAACCAGATCTTGACGCAGGTGCCCATCACGTTGCTTCATCAGACGCGGTGAACTGCCACACCATCCGCTCCTCGGGCAAGTAGTCGCATGTCGTCCGGATCGCTGGTCAGGATTCGGCCGCCTCCCAGCTCGATCGCACCGGCGACAATCAGCGCATCGATAGTCTCGGTCGAACCAGTCTCTCCCAGCAGACGGCCGGCCGTACGACCCGTCGGCTCGTCGCTGACGAGCACAGAATCCACGGCACCAAGAACTCTGTTAACCGGTGCGTCCCGTGGCCCTTGTCCCCGCACCGTCTCGGCGATGACGACGGATGGAACGTGGAGCTCAGCACCGGTCTCCAGCGCTCGATCGATGAACGCGCGCGCGCGCTGGTCACCATGAGCGAGCGCGATGATCGCGCCGGAGTCGAGTATCAGCGGCGACGAGACTTGGGCTTGTCGTTTTTTGGTTCGACGGGCCATTCGCGGCGTACCTCAGATCTGATCCGTTCCGACACCGGACCGTGCGCGGAATCCAGCTCGGCCAAAAGGGCTCGTAATCGATCCTGCTGTAACTTGAGTCGCAGCGCAGCATCTACATAGGAAGAGAGCCCTCGGCGTCCTACGCGCCCACGCGCTTCCTTGAGAACGCCACGATCCAACGTCAACGAGACCTTCTCCGTAGCCATACGGCTATCCTACTCAGAGTAGGATAGCCGTCAAGGGCAGAAGGCCTGGGTCGAGAGGATCAGGTTCGCGCACCGTTCGATACTTCTGCGTGAATCTGGCAGGTCAACTGCGAGTGGAGACGAGGGGACTCGAACCCCTGACCCCCGGCTTGCAAAGCCGGTGCTCTACCAACTGAGCTACGTCCCCGCGGGCACGTCATGATACGCGCCCGGCGCGCGCCGGGCGCGCCAGTTACGGCGCTCGTACCACGTGCAAGGGCGCCCATCTGGGGGCGCCCTTGAAGTTGCCATGAAGCGCTCAGGCCGACGGCTTTGCCTCTTCCCAGCCTGCTTCTTCGGTGCCGCCCTTCTTCCGCTTCGCGATCATCACGACCGCGCCGATAGCGGCGAGCAGCATCGTGAACAACCCCTTCCGCGACTTCTTGCCTTCCTTGTCACCCATGGAGTTCCTCCCTCTCGCACCACAACCGATGATAGTCGGCCGGCGAGATGGGCCACAAGGCGCGCGCCGGAGGAATCGGGCCGCGCGCGGGGAGGGACGTTCGGTGGATGCGCGCCGGGCGCGCCGGCACGCGAGGGCCGTCGGGCGCGCTGCGGAGGTGGCGTGCTCAGCCTTGGTACTCGTACGCGCCGCGGTCCGGCTTGCCGACCAGCGAGAGCCGAAGTACGTCGTAGGTGTAGCTCAACGACATCCCAGAGTTGATCGCAGGGCTCGTGGAGCGCAGACGCAGGTCGCTCGAGCTCACGAAGCGCGGATCGGCGACGCGGTCGACCGAGCCGACATTGAACTGACGGATGCCCCCATAGTACACGTTGTAATTCGCATCGACCGGGCCGTCCGCGTAGCCCACCTTCTTGACCGCCCGGATGATGTTGTTGCGCATGATCAGGATCTCACGCGAGCAGCCGTCGTGGCAGACGAAGCCCTCGGTTCCCGACCCGGTGAGATACACCGAGTTGTTGTAGAGCTTCGTCCCGTAGACCGGGCCCCATCCGCTCTCGGCGCCGCGCGTCACCAGGAACTGCGAGTTCGTCAGCGACGACCGGATGACGTTGTACGCGAACGTGTTGTACGCGGCGCGCGGATTCCCAAGCTCGGTGAACGTCCGGTTGTTCGTGGCGCGGTTGTGGTGGATGTGGTTGTAGCGCGCGCCGTAGATCTCGACCGCTGCCCCGTCGCGACCATAGTCGTAGGAGAACGCGTCGTGACCGGAGATCGAGTTGAACGCGACTTCGGTTCGGACGCCGCGAAGCAGAACCCCGAACGCGCCGGAGTCGTCCCAGCCGCCGTCGGTGAGCACATGCATGCGCCTGTTGTTCACAACGCTGTTTCGCAGGATCCTGGCCCGGTAGGAGCTCTCCATCACCGCGATGCCTGCGGAGTTCCTCGTCGTGTAGATGTGCTCGACGCGGACGTAGTCGCCGCGCACCGCGACGCCCGCCCACGTGCAGTTGTCCGTCTTGACGTACCGAAGCGTGATGTAAGACCCGGGGATGTCGATGCAAGCGCTCGCACCGTTGAACACCGGCAGTGCTCCCGAGCCGTAGGCATCGAACACGATCGGCGCGTCGGCAGTCCCGGACCACTTGATGTCGAGCTTGCCGCTCCACACGCGGTCCCGCCGGAAACGCACGTTGTCGCCGGCGCGCAGCGAGGCAGACTCGACCCGTCCCAGCGTGCGCCACGCGTTCCCCGTCGAGGTCCCGGAGTTGGAGTCCGACCCTCCCTGCGAGTCGACGTAGAACACGCGGGTCGCTGCGTACGCGGGGGGCGACAGTGTCGCAGCGATCATGGCGATCGCCACGGCTGACATCACCACCGGCAGGGCGCGCCGACGGACCCAGGGCCGCATAGACCGCCCGATGCTATCGGTCATGCCTGGAATTCATAGGAGCCACGGTCTGGTGCCCCGACGAGGGTCTGTTCGAGCAGGTCGTAGGTGTAGCTGAGGTCCACGCCGGAGTTGATCGCGGGGCTCAGTGAGGTGAGGCGCAGATCCGACGTGCTGACGAACCGCGGGTCCGTGACGAGGTCGGTCGAACCCAGCGCGAACTGCCGCTGGCCGACCCAGTAGATGTTGTGGCTCCCGTCGAACGCCGCGTCCGCGTAGCCGACCTTCCACACCGCCTGGACGATGTTGTTGCGCATCGTCAGGATCGAGGCGCTGCACCCTGCGTGACAGATGAAACCCTGCGTCCCACTCCCAGTGAGCACGACGGTGTTGTTGAAGACCCGGGTGTTCGCGACCGGGCCCCAGCCGCTGGCTGCGCCGCGGGTGATGAGGAACGTCGAGTTCGCGAGCGCCGACCGGACGACGTTGTAGGCGTAGGTTGTATCGGCGGAGCGAGAGTTGCCGAGCTCGGTGAACGAGTGGTTGTCGACCGACACGTTGTGGTGGACGTGGCTCGTGCGTGCTCCGTAGATCTCGACGGCAGCGCCGTCGCGTCCATAATCGTAGGAGAAGGCATCGTGACCGGAGATCGTGTTGTGCCCGACCTCGGTGCGGTCGCCCTGCAGCAGCACTCCGAACGCGCCGGAGTCATCGTCGCCGCCTACGGTGAGCACCGACATCCGCGTGTTGTTAACGATCTGGTTGCGAACGATCCGATTGTCGAGTGCACCCGAGCGAACGTGCACACCCGCGGCGTTGCCGGTGATCACGCTGCGCTCGATCGAGCTGTTCGCGCCCGAGAAGGCGACCCCGGCCCAACTGCAGCCGTTCAACTCGAGGTCGGTAACGGAGATGTAGGCGCCGTTGAGCGACAAGCAATCGCTCGCGCCCGTGAGGACCGGAAGGGCGCCTTCGCCGTATGCGCCGACACCGATCACGTTGCCTGCGACGCCGGACTCCGCGATGGTCAGTCCGCCGGACCAAGACCCTCCGCGCTTCAGCAGGAGGCGCTCACCAGGCACGAACGTGGCCGCGGTTGCCTTCGCGAGGCTCTTCCACGCCGACGCTGCGCTCGTGCCGCTGTTGGTGTCGCTGCCGCCGACCGAGTCGAGGTAGTAGGTACCGGTCGTGAGGAGGGGCTCCGGTGCTGGCGTCGCGGTCTGTGTCGGTGTCGCCGTCGGTGCCGGCGTGGAGGTCTCCGTGGGGGTGGGGCTGACGATCGGCACCGGCTCCGTGGAGGTGGACGGCGAGGGCTCAGGTGCAGGAGCCTCGACGGCCGGGGTGATCTCGATCAAGGCGCCGTAGCCAGACTCGCGCGCTTTGATGCGCCAGGACCCGGACCTGGTCGTCGTGCGCATCGCCAGGCCGAGCTGCTGGCCGGGCTGAACCCAGGGGGTGACGTCGAGGCGGACCCATCCGGCCGGCTTCCTCGCTACCGACAGGATCTTCGTGCCAAGGCGCGGCGCGTTGTTGTACGTCAACGTCGTCTCACTCCAGCTCGCAGAAGTCAAGAACACGTCCAGGGTTCCGCTCGATGTGGCAGGCACATAGAAGGCCAACGAGGCGCGCTCGACCCCACTACTCACCTGGGGGATGGCGAAACGCACATATGCGCGTCGATCAGGCGTCTTCGACGACAGGACTTCATTCGCCGATCCGTTAGGAGTAGATGCACGGTCACGATCCACCGTTGCATCCGCCGCTACCGGCACCGTGACCATAGTGGACGCGTTCGCGACAGACAAAGCAGCCAAAGAAGCGAGTGCGGTTGTGGCAAAGAGGAACATCGCTAGTGGAGCGCTTAGCCTTTTGACGGACGCGCGAGAACGAACCACGGTCGGACTCCTCTTCCCAGACGACCGGCCCTCGCTTGGGTTCTTGTGTGAAACCCGGCGCCCAGTGGTCCGGAACTTCGCGGACCCGCCTTCACACTCGAACCACTCTTAGCGATAGGCCTTCACCATCAGCGGTTACAAGGTTCCTATCGGGTCGTCATGGGCGCGGCCTGAATAGGCCAAAGAGGTCAGATAGGGTCGTACGACACGCAAACACGGGCGCGGATCAAGAAATTTTCAGCCGATGTAGGCGACAGCTTGGTTCGCGACGATGACTCCGAACGCAGCGACTAGGGCGAACGACATTAATCGGACAAGTCGAATCTTCCGTGCGAATCGGGCCGCGTCCCAGGCGCGCAATATCTCGACGGCGGTCAACGCCGCGATCGCACAGCCTGTGATGAGCCCGAAGAGCAATCCCCTCACGTGACATCCCGCGCCAAGGAGGGCGGACGCAGCAGCGCCTGCAGCAAGCCCCCCATGTAGGTGATCGCCACCAGCGCGAAGAGCGAATCGGTGGTGCTGAGGCCCAGATGGACCACCAGGGCGGCCGTGGAGATGGACGCAGCGAGGCTCACCGTCAAAGCGAGGGATACCTCGGCACTCAGGTCGCGCAGCCGCACGAGCCGCACCCACGCAAGCCCCGGGCACAACAGGGTCAACCCGCCGGCCAGCGGCACGCGCAGCGCTGAGGGCGCCTCGAGGACGACCGCGACGGCCGTCACCGTCGCCCAAACGAAGGGCGTTGCTCGGGCGCCGAGGATCCTCCTCATGCCGGCGGCCTCGGCGGTCCTGCCGGCTCCAGCATCCGATACACCCGGGCGCCGCCGTCGAGATAGATCACGGCGAAGCGTTTGGAAGCCGCGAGCTCGCGCTCGAGGCGGTCGAACGTTCCGTCCGGGGTCATCCCGAACAGGGCGGTCTGTGCGCGCTGGCTCTGCGTGAGGATGATGAATGCCGGGCGCGCCACGATCGTGTTGGTGATGTCGATCACGTCCTGCAGCGTTGGGTCGTGGTCTTGCTGCTCGGATGGGCGTAACTCGAGCACCAGTCGGTAGCGGTTGTCCGCGTAATCGACGAACTTCCACGGCAGGTTGCGTTCGGCAGCGATGATCAACGACCCCTCCGGCGCGACGCGATAGAGGAACTCGGCGGCCGCGATGTCCTCGCGGGTGTAGGACTCGGCGCGCTCATTCCCGTGCCGGGTCAGGAACAGCATCCCGATCAACACCAGGCACACAACACTGATCACCATCGCGGAGCGCATCGACATCACGCGAACCGGTCGCGGCAAGAACAGTGCGGCCGCAAGCAGCGCCGCGAAGGGTAAGGCGAACAGGTACACGCGCAGGATCATCTCGCCGCCGTAGGGCTGCATCAGGATGAGCGCGAACGGCGCGCCGGCGAGGATCGCGATGGGCGCGAACGCACGTGCATGCTTGCGCACGCGCAGCATCCCCAGGAAGGCGAGCCCGAACAGCGCGGCCGTCGCCAGCAGGCGCAGGTAGATCACGACGGTGTGCTCGACGCTCCCCTTGAGCCTGCTGTTGACGTTCTGCGACGCGGCTTCGGTCAGCGATAGGAAGGATGCGACCATCTCCGGCAACCGGCCGCTCAGGAACGGCTCCGCGAGGAAGAACGCCCATCCAACCGCCATCACTCCCATCAGTAACGGAAGCAGACGAGGACGATGACCCGCGGCGAACACCAGCGCTCCGGTCCCGAGGATCGCCGCGAACGGCGAGAGCTGATGGACGCTGACCATCGCCGCGAACGCGACGACGACGATGGCGATCAGCGCGGCACGCTGCGTGCCCGCGAGCTCGTCGGGGTCGGCCTCGTCCTCGCGGGGCGCGAGCTTGCGCGCAACCCATCCCCAGCCACCACGACCCGGCGCGAACCATCGCAACAGCACGCCCAGCACGACGATGTAGAAGAACATCCCCATCGCTTGCGGGGCGAAGTAGTCCTGGGCGACCCAGTTGGTAAGGAAGAAGAACCAGATCCCGAGCCAGATCAGGCGCCGGTCGTTGGTCGCGCTGCGCATCATCATGTGGAGCGGCGCGATGTACATCAGGTTGAAGAACACCGGCGCCCACTGGGCGAGGACGCGGAGGTCGCTGAGCCCTGTCAGGCGCTGCAACAGCACCATCAGCTCGAAGAAACCCGGCCAGTTGAAATACGCGTCGATGTTGCGGTCGACATTCTCCGTCGTCGCGATGTGCTCCACGATGCCGAGGTGGCGCCAGCTCGCCTCGAGTCGCAGCGTTCCTTCGATAAGTGGCGCGGCGCCGAACAACATCCAGATGGAGGCGACGACGTGCGCGGTCATCGCAGCCGATCGCGCGCCGCGACGCAGATCGGTCACGAACGCGATCACCAGGAGAACGAGAGCCCCGAACGCGTGCCGTGGGATCGCGGTGACCAGCCCGAGATCGCTGATGTCTTCGACGCGAGCATCCAGCAGCGCGAGCGTCCACCAGATCATCGCGATGGCGCTCCACAACACTGGGCTGTTGACCCATCCGCCGAGCGTGGCGGCAGTGCGGAACGGTTTCACCTCCCGCAACGCTGCCCCAGCCGTGGGGCCCGCGTCAACGGATGGTCGTGTGTGCGTGGTCGAGTTCATCGGCGTCGTTGGAAGGTTGCGATGCGATGACCCGTTGGATGGCGCGCAAGCGGCTCACGGCCCACAGCCCGGTGACCATCTGCGTGATCGTCCAGGCAGCGGCCGGCCCCGTCAGCCCATACGGGCGGCTCGTGATGATGGCTCCCACGACGGCTGCGAGTCCGCTTACCGCGCCGGCTGCGATCGCCTCGCCGACACGGCCCGTGTTCCGGCAGACGGCGAAGTACATCTGGATGTACACCGCGGGGACCACGGCGATCAACAGGATGAGCAGGGGAACCGTGCCGTCGGCGTAGGAAGGGCCGAGCAGCCGCAGCAACAGTGGCCCCACGATCGCAGCGACGATGGCGACGCCGGAGCCGATCACCAGCGACGAGCGGCGCGCACGAGCGACGGTGGCGCTGAGCGCGCCGGGCGCATGTGCGGTCTCCGCCAGCATCGCGATCCCGGTCGACTGCGGGACGAAGTAGGCCGCCCACGCCATCATCCACGTCGCGTACCAGATCGCGTTGTCCGCCGGCGAGAGGGTCTCGATCACGACGATCGGCAGCACGAGCCCCGGCGCGCGCTCGACCAGTGCCAGGACGTGGTTCGGGATGCCGATCCCCAGCAAACGTCGGCCCGTCGCACGCTGCAGCCGCGGACGGATGATCCCGTTGCCGAGGCTGCGCACGAGGTGGTAAACGCCTACGACTGCACCGGCGGTCGCGCCGATGAGCCACGCCGAGACGATCATCCGAGCTCCGCCACCAACCAGCGCGCCCGGGATCGCAACCAGAAGGAACGTGAGGACGGCCGTGAGCATGTTGCGTATCAACGCTTGATGCGCGGATCTGAACGCGACCGCGACGTGGTCGAGGAAGAACGCCCACGTAGAGAACAAGCAGAGGCCGACGAACGCCAGCGCGAACCACGGATCGTGGACCACCACGACGAGCTCCCGCAGTCCCGCGGCGGCGAGCGCGAGCATGGCGAGTGGCATCAGCAGGCCGGCGACCACGATGATGCCCGTTGCCACCTCCACGTGGTGGCGCCGCTGTCGCGCGTCCGGCGGCAGATCGAGCAGGAGCGCGGTGCCCACACCGAGCTGCGCCAGCTGCACGCACAGCATCGTCGCGGCGACCACGCCGGCGGCGAGCCCGACCGACGCGCGATCGTAGAGGCGCGCCGCGACGAACCACGTCGCGAACCCGACGGCCATCGTGCCAACGCGCGCGCTGCTGAGCGCGAGCGAGTTACCGAGCAGCGTGAGTGCCCCGCGGCGCTCCTCCCCCGGCTCGCGGAGCAATTTGCCGGCCTCGCCGGTGAGACAACGCACCATCGCCGCGTAGTTGAAGACCATGTAGGCCATGAAATACAGGATCCACTGCGGCTGCAGGCGGATGAGACTCAACAGAGCGCCGCGCACCGCCCCCGCCAGTGGGAGGCCCAGCAACCGCAGGGCGGGAAGGCCGTGCGCCAGCACCATCCGCGCGAGGCCACTTCCGTCGTCGGTCCATTGGTTGCGCGCGAACGCGAACCCCTCGCCGAAGCGGTGTCGCACCATGCATCCGCTCGACACGCCGACCGGCAAGCCGCGTCGCAGCATCCGCCAGCGGAGGTCGATGTCTTCGCCGGAAGGGAAGCGCGCGTCGAACCCTTGCTCGAGGATCACGGAGCGATCCGCCACCGTCGCAGCGACGCCGAACCAGTGGCGGCTCCTGCCCATCCGGTGATGCGCAGCCAGCGCCTTGCTCCAGTAGTCAGGCCCCCCCTCGCTGGTGAGCCCGGCTTGTAGTGCGACCAATCCGCGCTCGCGTCGTTCCTTGTCGAGCGCGGCGAGCGCCCCGTCGGGGAGGACGACGTCGGCGTCGATCAGGGCCACCGTTGCAG
>JBKJXT010000418.1:0-20039 GCA_046716205.1 Actinomycetota bacterium | reverse complement strand
TTTGGTGAAGGCTAAGTACGGCGTCGAGCAAAACACAAGGGCCCGCGATCGCGGGCCCTTCTTGATATCCGGTGCCGACTACTTCTTCGAGTCCCAGAAGGTCTTGTCGATCTCGTTCACCAGATCCAGCAGCTTCTGGCCGTCCGCGGGGTCGTTGGACTTCTTCGCGGCCCCGGCAGCCTTCGTCGCGTCCCAGAACAACTGATGCACGTTCGGGAAGCGCTCGAGGTGTTCGGGCTTGAAGTAATCGGTCCATAGGACCCACAGGTGATGCTTGACCAGATCGGCCCGCTCCTCCTTGATGGTCACCGCGCGCTGCTGGAAGATCGGGTCGTCGCTGCCCTGGAACTTCTCCTGACACGCCTTCACGGACTCGGCTTCGATGCGCGCCTGTGCCGGGTCGTAGATGCCGCAGGGCAGATCGCAGTGTGCCTGCACGGGCCGTGGCGCGAACCAGTCTCGGATAGCCATGTGGTCCTCCCTCTGTCGATGGTGCTCGCCGGAGGTATACCACCACGCGTAGCATCTCCACCATGCGACGCCTCGCGATGGTCCTGCTGCTGGTCGGCGCGCTGGCTGCCGTTCTGCGCAGATGGTTCCCGGTGAAGGTCGAGGGGGACTCGATGCTGCCGACCTTGCATCCCGGCGACCATCTGGCCGTGCGTCCGGTCGCTGCGCTCGAGCCGCACTCGCATCAGATCGTCGTCGTGCACGCCGCAGGGCTCGAGATGATCAAGCGGGTCACTGGCTGGCGCGAGAGCGGGCGGTACCTCGTCACCGGTGACAACGCTCAGCGATCGGTCGACTCTCGTCGCTTCGGTGCGGTTGCGGCGTCGGACATCGCGGGCGTGGCGAAGGCCATCTACTGGCCGTTGCGTCGAGCGCGGATCCTGTAGGGCTCTAGGCTTCGACGGCGGCCGGCGTCGCGAGGAACGAACACGCGCCTTCGTATCCGATCTGCATCAGACGCGCCGTCTGGCTGCAGTCGTTGAACCGTATCTCGCCGATGGAAGGGACCGGCACGACGCGGATGTCCGCGAGTCCGGCGAACCGTTCGACGTCGAGGTCGATGCGCGCGGCGCGCGAGAGCGCGAAGGCTTGCACCAGCACGTCCAGCGGACGGCGGATCTCGCGCGGCGGTTGCTGCGCGTTGCCACACGTCAGGATGTAGATGCGGCGCGCGCCGTGCTCGATCGCGCGAGAGATCGGAACGTTGTTCACGACGCCACCGTCAACGTAGTACTCACCGTCGATGAGGATCGGCGGGAAGATGCTCGGCAGCGCGGCGGACGCGAGTAGCGCCGGCGCCAGCGCGCCAGACTCGAACCAGTGCTCCTTGCCCGTACGCAGGTTCGCGGCGACGACCGACAACGGACGCGCCATCTGCTCGAAGGTCTGAGCCGGGATCATCGTGGTGAGGCTCTTGAGCCCGTCGTTCGGGTACAGGTGGTCACCCTTGCGCACGAAATGCCAGGCGCGCTGCATGCGCGAGCCGGGGAAGAGATCTTCGGTCCGCAGCCCCATCCAGACGTCGCGCAGCCGCGCGGCTCCCGACAGGGTGGGATCGCTTGCGATCGCGGCCGCGTTGAGTGCGCCGACGGATGCGCCGATGAGCATGTCCGGGACGATGCCTGCCTCGAGAAGAGCCTGGAGCTGGCCGACCTGGACCGCGCCCAAGACGCCGCCGCCGGACAGCACGAACGCCGTCTTGACGATCGGCGTCGGAAGGTCAGGGCGCGTGCGTCCGCGCCTACCAACAACGGTCCGGCCTATCTCTCTCAATGTCATGGCGTCACCGGGTTCACGACCGCGTCATCACGTTCATGCCTTACAACGACTGTCGGCACCTCGTGGTGCTCAACTGAGTAAAAGAAGTAGGCGCGGCAAGAGTGGACGGATCGGGTCGAGTCCGGGCGATCTGGTCGCTCAGGGGCTCTCGCCGTCCAGTTGGTCGACCAGATGAGAGACCGGCGTTCGTACCGCGGTGTAGATCGGGACGTCGCGCGTGGTGAAGCTGGAAGACTCAGACCCCCGCAATTCCATCACCAGCTCCAAGAACTCCTCAACCGACTCCCCCTCGAACGCGACCACGAATTCCTGGTCGTCGATGCCGAAGGAGTACCCGGTGTGGATCTTCACTCCGGGGTAGGCGTGGCCGATCTTGAAATGCTCGCCCATGATGCGCCGCCGCTCGTCGAAGGGCAGCCGGTACCAAGCGCGCTGCTTGTCCATCGGATACACGAACAGGTATCTGGCGCCGATCGGGCCGGGCGGCTGGTCGCCTTCCTGGCCGGCGTGCTTGTGGCCCTTGAGGTACATCGACGGACGCGTCATCGCGAGATAGGACTGCACCGGCGCCAGCGCGCGCCCGAGCCCGAGCCCGTTGAGGCGTGCTTGGAACCGCTGCAGCTGCTCTGGCGTTTCCGCGAGCTGCCACAGCAGCACGTCGGCGTCGGCGCGCAGCCCCACGGTCGAGTAGGCGTGGACCTCGATCTCGTGCTCGTCGGCGAATAGGTCGACGAGCTGTTTCTTGTGGAGTGCCCGCTCCTCGTGGGGCAGGCTCCTCCACGCGGGGTCGAGCTTGTAGATGCCGTACCGCATCAGCGTTCTGGTCATCGACCCTCCTGCGGCGGCAGTCTGAAGATCTGCCGGACGAGACGCACGGTCTCCTCGTCGGCCGACCGCAACGCTGCCGACGGCTCGTGCAACAGCTTGTTCGCGATGCGCATGCCCAGCGCGGCGATCTTCTCTGCCTCCTCGGGGCTCAGTCGCATCCCGGAGATGGCTCGCGCGATCTCTTCGCGCGCGATCGACTCGCCGCGCGCGCGGAGGTCGCGGATCACCGGACCAGACGCGCGCGTGTCGATCCAGCGCTGCAGGTCGGCGACCTCCTTGCGCACGAGCGCCTCCGCATCGATCACGGCGTCTGTCACCGCGGCACCGCGCGGACCGGGCAGCTCCTCGAACGCGCGTACCTCCACGCCGAGTAGGGGTGTCACGTCTACCGAGCGCGGCACCGATAGATCGAGTACGACGAACGGCGCGGCCTCGTCGCGAACCGGCAGATGCTCGCGCGTCACCAGTACGCCGCCCGAAACCGCGACCACGGCGAAGTCGCTCTTGGAGAACACCGCGGGCATCTCATCGAGCGGATGCGCGCTCGCGCCGATCATCGCGGCGAGCCGCTGGCCCGACGCAGCGGTGCGATTGACGACCGACAGGCGCGCACCCGCGGCGCTCAGCGCAAGCGCCGCATCGGTCGCGGCCTCGCCGCCGCCGACCACCGCGCCCATGCGCCCCTGCAGCGAGGTGAATCGCGCGGATAGGTGCTGCGTGGCGATCGTGCCGATGCTCATGCCCAGCGAGCCCAACGCGGTCTCCGAGCGGACGCGGCGCCCCACCTTGATCGCGCGCCCGAACACGTTGGTCATCAGCGGACCGGCGGCGCCTTCCTGCTGCGCGAGCGCGAGCGCCCGTCGCACCTGGCCGAGGACCTGCGGCTCGCCGACGACCAAAGAGTCGAGGCCGCTCGCGACGCGGAACAGATGCTCGACCACCTCGCTGCCGTGCATGGTCCGCAGGTCGTGCTGGTCGGTCGGCTGCAGGGCGGGGAGCAGTGCAGCCACTTCGTGCACGATGTCCACGTCGGCACCGTCGGCGGTCGCGTAGATCTCAGTGCGATGGCATGTCGACAGCACGACCAGCTCGGCGATGCCGGGGCGTCGCGAGCGCAAGAGCGCACGCTGGCCTGCTTCGTCGAGCGCGATGCGCGCCCGAAGACCGGCGGAGGAGTCGCGCCCGGCGCTCAGCCCGATGATCATCTGGCCTCCGTTCGCGCGCGGCGAACGTCGTCGGCGAGCGCCGCGATGAAGTCGGGGTGATCGTTGGGCGACGGCGTTCGGCGGAGCTCGATGCCCGCCTCGCGCGCGACGTCAGCGCACTCGACGTCGACGTCGAAGAGGATCTCGAGGTGGTCGGTGACGAACCCGATGGGACAGACGACCGCGAGTCGCCCGCCTTCGGAGGCGAATGCCCGCAGGCGGTCGGTGATGTCTGGGCCGAGCCATGGCTCGCCGGTGTGGCTGGCGCTCTGGAACGCGAACTCGTAGTCGGACGCGCTGGCGGCGTCGGCAGCCAGCTTCGCCGACGCGTGCAGTTGATCGAGGTAGGGGTCGCCTTCGGCAACGATGCGCGCCGGGAGGCTGTGCGCGGTGAAGAAGACACGCGCGTCGGTGCCGTCGATCGTCTGGCGGAGCCGTGCCGCCGTGAACCCCACGAACGAGGGTTCGTCGTACCACGAGCGCACCATCTCCAGCCGGAACGTCGCGTTCGCGCGTTCGCGTGCGGCGAGGATCCGCTGCTCGTAGCCGCCGATGCTCATCCCCGAGTAATGCGGCGCGAGCGCGAGCCCGACGACGTGGTCGATGCCGTCGCGCGTCATCTCTTCGACCGCGTCTGCGATCGAGGGCTGCCAGTGCTTCATCCCGACGTAGGTGCGCGTACCGTCGGCCAGCTCGTGCTCGAGCGCGGTTGCCTGCGCGCGGGTGATCTCCAGCAACGGCGAACGGCCGCCGATGCGCGCGTAGCGCTCGGTCAGATCCGCGAGCAGCTCCTCGGAGAACGGGCGGCCGCCGCGTACGTCGGACAGATACGGCGCGATCTCGTCGGGCGAGCCGGGGCTGCCGTACGCCATCAACAGCACCCCGCTGCTCATGCGTCTCCTTCGAAAGAGTGGACCGTGTCGATCATGACCCGGATGTTGTCGAGCGGCGTATCGGGCAGCACGCCGTGGCCGAGATTGAAGATGTGCCCGGCCCTTCCGCCGGCTCGCCGCATGACGTCGATGGTCCGCGCGCGTACCACCTCGGGCGGCGCGAGCAGCACCGCCGGGTCGAGGTTGCCTTGCACACCCCTGTCGTCCCCGACGCGGCCCCACGCGACGTCCAGCGGTGTGCGCCAATCGACCCCGACCACGTCGCAAGCCGGGCGCGCCATGAGCTCGAGCAGGGCGCCGGTTCCGGTGCCGAAGTGGATCGACGGCACACCCAGCGCCGCGACGGCGTCGAAGATCCGTGTCATGTGCGGCAGGACGTGCTCTTGGACGTCTTGCGCGCCCAGCGCGCCGATCCAGGAGTCGAACAGCTGCACCGCCTGTGCGCCGGCGGCGACCTGCTCGGTCAGGTATTCGACGACCATGTCGGTGAGCCGCGTCATCAGCTCACTCCACGCGCGAGGCTCCGTCAACATGAACGCCCGCGCGCTGGAGAACTCGCGCGAGGCCCTGCCTTCGATCAGGTAGCAGGCCAGCGTGAAGGGCGCGCCGGAGAACCCGATGAGCGGCTTGCGCTCGCCGAGCTCGCGCCGGACGAGGGCGATCGCCTCGAGAACATTGGGAACGGCCTCGGTGATCGGGATGGCGCTCATCGCCGCGATCTGCGCGACGCTGCGGATCGGCTCCGCGATCACGGGACCGACGCTTTCCACGATGTCGAACTCGATGCCAAGCGACGTCAGCGGAAGCATGATGTCGGCGAACATGATCGCGGCGTCGACCTCGAGCTCGTGCAGAGGCAGCATCGTGACCTCGGCCATCAGATCCGGGCGCGCCACCACGTCCAGGAACCCGTGCTGCTTACGGAGCTCTCGATAGGCCGGGAGCGTGCGTCCGGCTTGACGCATCAGCCAGACGGGCGTGACGTCGACGGGCTCGCGCCGGCAAGCTCGGAGGAACCTGTCCGTCGTCGCGCAGATGCGGTCGGCCACCACGGCCGGCACCCTAACAACGCCGGACTTCGAGCGCGAAGTGAGCCTCGCGGCGATGTCCGGGTATGCGCGGGATTTAGGTGGGCCGCTCCTCGACCGGCTCCGGCATCAGCCGCTCGATGATCCACGTTCCCTCGTCGTCGACCGCGAGACGGACCCGGCGCCCGGCGATCCGGCAGATGAAGGCGCGCCGACGGTTGCCGGAGGTGTCTTCGGTGATGGCGCGCCAGTCGATCGACTCGACGGCGAGCTCGTTCCCGCCGATGACCACGACGCGTGGCTCTTCGTCGGCGCGCATCCCGGCGTGGGCGCGCACCGTCACGATCTCGCCGGGCACCAGCAGCGCGCCCGGATCGATACGGCGGCGTTTGCGGAACATGATGCTCCTTTCCCATGCGAAGAAGACGACGGCTGCGACGGCGTACGCGACGGCGATGGCGGCGATGATCGAGTCGCTCTGCGCGCCGGCGCGATACGCGAGCGCGACGATCGCGATGCCGGCGACGCGCGCGAGGTTGAACGCCATGTCGTACAGGGCGAAGGCGCGCCCGCGGACCTCGTCGGCGATCTCCTCCTGCACGATCGTGTCGACCGGGATCTTCGCGAACGCGTACGCCGCGCCGACCACCGCCGCGCCGATCACCAAGGTCACGCGAGAGAGGTTGCCCGCAGCGAAGACGGCGCCGATCCCGGCGATCACGAAGGACAGGATGATCACGAGGTCCTCGCGGATCCGACGCGCGATGAGCGGCACCAGCACGACCCCGATCCCGATCCCGATCGCGAGGAACCCGAGGACGGCGCCGGCGGCGCGCACCTCGAGCTTGAGCACCGCGATGAAGTAGTAGCTGAGGACCGCGATCAGCGCGCCGACCGCGACCTGCGTGACGGTGATCGCGGTCAGTGCGAACATCACGCGGCGGTCGCGTGCGACTTCGCGAGCTCCTTCGATCATCTCGCCGAACATCTCGCGGATCTCGTCCCACACCGGCCCGCGGCGCGGCTCGAGGCCGCGGTGAACCTGCAAAGAGCGCGCCTGCAGCGCCGACGCCGCGAACGCGATCGCGGCGAACACGGCGGCTCGTTCTCCGCCGATCGCGCCGGCGATCAGCGTCGCGCCGGCCTGTCCCGCGACGTTCATGATCGCGCCGCCGGTCGTCGCGGCGGAGTTCGCGACCAGCAAGTCGTCGTCCGGCACGAGTTGGGGGAGCACCGCGGACATCGTGGCGAGGAAGAATCGGTTCGCCGACAGGATGACGACCACGACGAACACGAACGGGACCGAGCGGGTGCCGGCGAGCCCGGCGACCGGGATCAGCAACGTGATCAGCGCGCGGATCAGCGGCACGCGGATGATGATCTTGCGGCGGTCCCACCGGTCGATGAACACGCCGACGAAGGGGCCGAGTGCGCTGAAAGGAACCAGCGTGATCGTCGAGACGATCAGCAGCGGGACGACAGGGTTGTTGCCGGGATCCTCGAACAGGAATACGGCGCCGACCGCGAGCTGGAACACACCGTCGCCGAGCTGAGAGACCGCGCGGGTTGCGAAGTAACGCCGGAAGCCGGCTTGCGCGAAGACCTCGCGCGCCCTGGCCGCCGCGGAGATGGAGCGGCTGGCGCCACCGGCGCCGGCCGCGTTCTGCGTCATGTCGCCTAGAGCGTCTCTGCCGCGACCACGTGGGCGCGCCCGTTGCCGTTGAGCGTCACCGTCTGCGGCGCAGGAGGCTCGCTGCCGTCGATGAACGTCTCGACCATCTGGCGCGCGACGTCGTCGGGGTATTGCACCGGGGGGCTCTTCATGAAGTACGCCGCCGGCCCGATCAGCGGTCCACCGATGCCGCGGTCCAACGCGAGCTTCGCGATGCGGACCGCGTCGATCACGATGCCGGCCGAGTTCGGGGAGTCCCAGACCTCGAGCTTCATCTCCATCATGAGCGGGACGTCGCCGAAAGCGCGACCCTCGATGCGGATGTGCGCCCACTTACGGTCCTCGAGCCACGGGACGTGGTCTGAGGGGCCGACGTGCACCGACTCCTTCGGGAGCTCGCCGGTCATGTTGGAGGTGACGGCCTGCGTCTTGGAGATCTTCTTCGACTCGAGGCGCTCACGCTCGAGCATGTTCATGAAGTCCATGTTGCCGCCGAAGTTGAGCTGGTAGGTCCGCTCGATCTTCACGCCGCGGTCCTCGAAGAGCTTGGCCAGCGAGCGGTGCAGGATCGTCGAGCCGACCTGGCTCTTGATGTCGTCGCCGATGATCGGGACGCCCGCGGCCTTGAATCGGTCGGCCCACTCGGGCATCGAAGCGATGAACACCGGCATGCAGTTCACGAGTCCGACGCCTGCCTTGATCGCGCAGTCGGCGTAGAACCGCGCGGCCTGCTCGCTGCCGACCGGCAGGTAGCTGACGAGCACTTCTGCCTTCGCCGCACGCAAGGCGGCCACGACGTCCACGGGCTCCTCGGCCGACTCGGTGATCGTCTCGCGGTAGTAGCGACCGAGCCCGTCGAGGGTCGGTCCGCGCTGGACCGTCACGCCGAGGTGCGGAACCTCGCAGAACCGCATCGTGTTGTTCGGTGGAGTGACGAGCGCCTCGGAGAGGTCTTTGCCGACCTTGTTCGCGTCCACGTCGAAGGCGGCCACGAACTCGATGTCCCGTACGTGCAGGCCACCGATGTCGACGTGCATGAGGCCCGGCACGTCGGTGGACGGATCGGCGTCGGCGTAGAAGGACACGCCCTGCACGAGCGAGGACGCACAGTTCCCCGCTCCTACGATCGCGACCCGTACCTTGCGTGCGTCATTCATCCGAAAACCCCCTTGGGCGAACCAGAGCCAGGCCCCAGCTCGGGTGCGCTTGTCTTTTTGCGCTCGGCTTCGAGCATCTCGTCGAGCCAATGGATGTCGTGCTCGGTGTTGTATTCGTCGTAGCGCATCAGCTCGAGCGAGTACGTGTCCATCCGCTCTTTCAGGTTGATGAGCGATTCCTTGATGCGGGTGAGCTGGTCCAACAGGTAGCCCCGGCGACGCTCGAGCATCCGCACGCGCGTCTCGGGACGGGTGTAGCGGAAGAAGGCCAGCCGGAGCATGAAGGCCTCTTTGTCCTGCGTGGCCTGGACGCTGGACTGTTCGAGCATCCGCGCGAACAGATCCTCCCCGGCCTCGGTCAGCCGGTAGACGTTCCGTTTGCGGGCGACCTCGCCCTTGGGGAACTCCTGCTCGACGGCGCCGGCCTTCTGCAGGCGCTTGAGCGTGGGATACAGCGACCCGTAGGAGTACTTGCCGGTCTGGGCGAAGCGCTCGGTGAGGGCCTTCTTCAGCTCATAACCGTGCATCGGCTTCTCTTTCAGAAGCCCCAGCACCGCCAATTCGAGCATCTTCTTCGCGCCTCCACCTGGACCAGACTGTGTCCGAACGATATATCGCAGCGATATATCGCTGCGCACATTCTGCGGGTGATCCCGAGCCCTGTCAAACACCTCAGAGCCGCAGGAGTCGGAGGGCTGGGGGGCGCGAACCTCTTTCGCGGGAGGGTCTTCGTCCGTACCATACGCGCCATGCCAACCGTCGATTACCGCATGGCCAGGAGGGCGCTGCTTCGCGATCTCCAGAGTGGCCTGCGGTCGAAGATCGACGTGTGCGACGCTCATCCGGAGCTGATCAGGGCCGCCCGCTTCATCGGTGAGGAGTGCCAGGAGGTGTGCCCGATCTGCGAGGAGCAGGGCCTCCGGCTGTTGTTCTACACGTACGGCAAGGAGCTCAAGGGCCGGGAGAACGGGCGGGTCCACCGGCGCGCCGAGCTGGAGGAGCTTCGCCGTCGGTTCGCCGAGTTCGCCTGCTACGTGGTCGAGGTCTGCACCGAGTGCTCCTGGAACCACCTGGTGCGGAGCTTCCTCACCGGCTACCGCCACGCCGGCTAGTGCTGCGCGGTCTCCGGGCTCTTCCCCATCGCATCTGGCGCGCGGCGTACAACGCGCGGCACCCCGGCGCGCCCTGGCTGTCTCCGCAGGCGATCCGCTTCCTGGACGACCACCTCAACGTCGAGATGCGGGGCCTGGAGTGGGGCAGCGGCCGGTCCACGGTGTGGTTGTCGAAGCGCGTGGGAGCCCTGACCAGCGTCGAGCACAACCCCCAGTGGTACGAGCGGGTGCGCGCGGGCCTCGCCGAGGCGGGTGCCGACCACGTCGAGTTGCGACTGGTCGAGATACCCACCGATCAAGCCGAGCGTGAGGCGCAGTACTGGGAGAACCCCTACGTCGCGGTCGCCGACGCCTTCGCGGACGGGAGCCTCGACCTCGTGCTGGTGGACGGGGCCTACCGGCAGACCTGTGTCGCGGTGGCACTGGGGAAGGTGAAGCCGGGCGGCTTGCTCGTCGTGGACAACACCGCCCACCTCCCTCGCCTGCGGGACTGGGGCGTCCCGGCGTCCTGGCCTATCGAGGTGGCGAGCGCGCGCCGCTTCCGCGACACCACGATCTGGCGGCGCCCGACCCCCTAGCCCGCGTCCCGCGCGCGCCGCCTGCGCGCTCGTATGCTTCGAGGATCCATGCCCCGAGCCGTCGTTCGTGCTCGCATCGCCTTCGCCTCCGGCGTCGCCGGGTCGGCGGTCGCGACGCTCATGCTCGCCGGTCGCGCGCCCGGCGCCGTCACCACCGCGCTGGCCCTCGTCGTCGCGGCGCAGGCTGCGGCAACGATCTCCTCGGCGCGCCCGGAGGCAGCGCGCGCCTTCGGCCGGCTCACCTCGTCGGTTCCCGCCTGGGTCGGGATCGTACTGGTGGCAGCGACCCGTGCCGGCTCCGGCGACCTCGCAGACATCCGGGGAGCGCACGCCGTACTGGGCATCGCGCTCACGCATGGCTCGGCGATGATGGTCGCGGCCTGTGTCCTGGCGGCTGCGGCCGGGACGATGGTTCTCGCCTGGACGTGGACACCGCTCGAGCAGCAGCCGATGCGGCTCGCGGTGCTGGCGGGGGTTCTGCAGGTCGGGTTGTTGGTGACGTTGTTCTCGGGACCGCAGGTGCGCACCGCGACCGACGCCGTGCCGTGGGGCATCGCAGTGGTCTCGATCGCCGCCGCGGTGTGGCTGCTGCGCCGCTTCGCCCGATGGGAGTGGCTGGGTCGCGCGGCGACGCTGACCGCCGCGGTCGCCTTGGGGGCCGCGGTCGTGGGAGGGCGCGCGTGACCGTCGGGATACGGCTGCTGCTGTTCGCCCCGATGGTCGCCGCCGCCGCGCTGGCGGCCGAAGCACTCAGTTCCCCGACGCCTCGCTCGCGACCCAGGCGGATCATCGTCCTGGTCGGACTTGCCGCAGCCGTTACCGGCGGCGTCCTGCTCGTTCTGGAGCTCGCACCCGGCGAGACGTTGTCGGGGCGTGGATTCGGCGTCGATCTGGCGCGCGCGGGGCTGGCGGCGGGGGTCGCACTGATCGGCCTCGCGACCGTTGCAGCTACGCCGCTGCGGTGGGCGACGTCGGCTCCGTTGCTGGTGGCGACGGCCGCGGGCGTGGGTTCGATCGTTGCCGAAGACGTCACCAGCGCCGCCGCGTTCATCGCGACGACGACGGTCGCGCTTGGTGTCGCGGCGTGGGCGAGCGGGGCGCGCGCCGCGCTCGCGGTCGCCGCGACGTGCGCCGCCGCGGACATCGCGATGGGCGTCGGGTTGCTGTTGGCCGCCAGCGAAGGTCTCCGCGTTCCGCCGGCTCCCGGTGTCCTCGCGGGCATCCTGCTGGCCGTCGCCGCGGGCCTACGCAGCGGCGCGCTGCTTCCCTCACGCCTGGCCGAGCGCGCCCTCGAAGAGGACCGCGCCGTCGCCGCGGTGTTGCTCGGTGCCGTCCGCGCGCAGGGGATCATCCTCGCGGTGTGGGCGGTCGCCGCTCAGGGCTCGGTGTCGGACGGCGTGATGGTCGCCGCGGCTGCGATGGCGGCGGTGGGCGCACGTCGTGCCGTCCGCGAGGCGTCGGCGTCGGCGGCGATCACCGCGCAGGTCGCGCTGGCGATCGCGGGGATCGCGCTCGCCTCCGGGGCGTCCGGCCGCGGTGCGGTGTTGCTGATGGGGGCGGCCGCGCTCGCGAGCACGCTGATGAAGCTGGGGTCCGTCGGCGGGCTCAGCGCGCCCTCGATCGGAGCGGCTCCGCTCGGCGCGGCGCTCCCCGGGGCGGCTCTGATCGTGAGCGCGATGCTCTCGCGGGCCCACCTCGACGCCTGGATGTTGACCGCGGTCGCGTTCGCCGCCGCCGCCCTCGTGTGGCTCGCGCAGGCCGGCGTGGCCGGGTTCCGGACCTCGGCGTGGGACGAGCAACCTGTTCGCTCGCAGACGCTGTCGCTGCTGCCTCTCGGCGCCTGCCTCGCGATCGCGATCGCTCCGGCAGCCGCGCTCGCGCACGTTGCCCACGCCGCGCCGGAGGTCGGGATCGCGCGCGCGCTCGGTGCCGTCGCGCCCCCGCTCACCGACCGCGCCGGCGTGGTCGCAGCGATCATCGCCGTGGTTGTCTTGTTCGTCCTTGCGCCTGCACCCGCACGCCCCGTGGCAACCGCTCGTCTCGGCGGGCCAGCGCATCCGGTGGTGTCGCGCGCGCTGGTGGTGGGTAGCGTTCTTGAAGCCGTGGCTATCGCTTCCGTCGTCGTTCTCGTTCGCATCGGTGTAACCCGAGGCTTCCTGTGAGCTCGCGCGACCGCACGCCGGGACCCGGCAAACGCAAGCAGCCACAGGGGAAGCGGAGCCCCACCGGGCGACCAGCCGCTCGCAGGAGCGGCTCTTCGGCGCGCCGGCCGCCGGCCCAAGGCCGCCGACCGAAGGGATGGATCCGCCGGCTCGGCTGGAAGCGCGGCGTGCTGCTTGCGGGTGCCTCGATGTTCCTCGTGATGGTCGCGCTCGTCGGTGTCGTCTATGCGTTCGCGAAGATCCCGGACCCCAACGCGCTCTCCCTGTCGCAATCGGTGATCGTCCTTGATCGGGATAGCAAGCCGCTGGGGCGCATCCATGCGGATGCGGACCGCGTGTCGATCCCCTTCTCCGAGATGCCCGAGGTGTTACGCCACGCCGTCCTCGCGACCGAGGATCGCAACTTCTACAGCCACCGCGGGGTGCATGCGAAGTCGATCCTGCGCGCCGCGCTCAACAACGTGTTCGGCAGCGGGACCCAAGGCGGCTCGACGATCACCCAGCAGTACGTGAAGAACGCCTTCGTCGGCTCCCAGCGCACGTTCCGTCGCAAGATCACCGAGGCGGTGCTCGCGCTGAAGCTCGAGCGGAAGCTCTCGAAGGACGAGATCTTCGAGAACTACCTGAACACGATCTATTTCGGTCGCGGCGCGTTCGGTGCGGAAGCGGCCGCTCAGACCTATTTCGGCAAGCGCGCCCGCAGCCTGACGCTTGCGCAAGCCGCGTTCCTCGCCGGCACGATCAGGGCGCCGTCTCGCTCCGATCCACGCGTCGATCCCGACACCGCAAAGGCGCGCCGAGACGAGGTGCTTGGCTTCATGGTTCGCGACGGCCACATCACCCAGCAGGAGGCCGACCGAACCAGGCGCACGCCCGTGCGCGTACGCAGCCGGACCTCGACCGGCCTCGCACCGCACTACCTCGACGAGGTGCAACGGGTGCTCGAGGAGGAGCTCGGCTCGAAGATCTATCAAGGCGGCGTGAAGATCCAAGCCACCGTCGACGCCGACATGCAGCGCGCTGCAGAAGACGCGGTTGCCGCGGTGTACGACAAGCGCAGCGATCCGGAGGCCGCGCTCGTCGCGATCGAGCCTGGGGACGGCGCGGTCCGCGCGATGGTGGGTTCACGGTCCTACTCGCGGCTCGAGGTGAATATCGCGACACGCCGTCGCCAGCCGGGATCCACGTTCAAGGTCGCCGTGCTGGCTTCCTATCTCGATCAGGGGAACTCGACGAAAGACAAGTACCGTGCGCCGGCGAAGATCTCGTCTGGTCCCGGCCAGCCCGACGTCAGTAACTACGATCGGGCGAGTCATGGGACCATGACCGTCGAGGAAGCGACCTGGCAGAGCGTCAACACGGTGTACGTGCAGCTGATCCAGAAGGCCGGCGCATCGAAGGTCGCGGCGCTCGCGCACGACATGGGGATCGTCTCCAAGCTGGATCCCGTCGTGGGACTGGCGCTGGGGGTATCGAGCGTGACACCACTGGAGCTCACCAACATGTTCGCGACGATCGCCGGTCGCGGCGAGTATGCGGAGCCCTACCTCGTGTCGAAGGTCACCGACGCCAAGGGCAACATCATCTTCGAGGACCGTCCCGACACCGACCGGGTGCTCGAGACTGAGACCGCCGACCGGGTCGCCAAGGTGTTGCAAGGTGTGATCGATCGGGGCACCGGCGGGGCGGCGGACATCGGGCGGCCGGCCGCGGGCAAGACCGGAACGACCGAGGACTTCCGAGACGCGTGGTTCGCGGGGTTCACGCCCGACCTTGCGACGGCGGTCTGGAACGGCTACCCGGGCAACGACAAACTGATGAAGGGCGTGCGCGGACGCAACGTGACGGGAGGCTCGTTCCCCGCGCAGATGTGGCAGCGCTTCATGCGCGAGGCGCTGAAGGATGTCCCGCCGACGCCGTTCAATGATCCCGGACCGGAGAAGAGCGAGGTATCTCCGTCGCCGACGACGAGCGAGTCGAGCCCGTCGGCGACGGCGACCCCGACCGCCGTCCCGACGAAGAGCACGCCACCAGCGCCGACGAACCTCCCCACGCCCAAGGAGTCCAAGACCAACAACGGCAACGGCAACGTTTCGCCGTCTCCGTCGCCGTCGCCATCTCCTTCTCCGTCGGAGACGGGCGCACAGCCGCCGTGATCTCCGCGCCTGGGGGCCGGCGCACCGCTGGCTGGATCGCGGTGGTGATCGCGGGGGTTGCTGCACTCACTACCGCGTTCGTGATCAAGGATCAATGCACGACGCACGCCTGGGACGGGTTCCAGTACCGATCGTCCTGCTACAACGACATCTTCGCCTTGTACTCCTTCCGCGGCTTGCGCGAAGAGCCGTTCCCCTACGTCAACGGCGACGGTGACATCACCGAAGGCTCCGAAGCCGGCGACCTTGAGTATCCGGTTGGCACGGGATACTTCATCGGCGCCGTCGCCACGCTCGTCGACAACGGCCGTGACTTCTTCCGTGCCAACGCCGCCGGCCTTGCCGTTGCCGCCGCGGTGTCGATCGCGTTGTTGATGGTCCTGGCGCGCGACCGAAGACGCGTGCTGTTGTTCGCGCTCGGCCCACCGGTCATGCTCTATGCGTTCCATAACTGGGATCTGCTGGCGGTCGCATTCCTGGTCGGCGGCCTCGTCGCGTTCCGTCGCGGGCGCGATGGGTGGACGGGCGTGCTGCTCGGTCTGGGCGCGGCGACGAAGGTCTTCCCGGGGTTGATCGTTCCCGCGCTGCTCGTTGCGCGGTGGAAAGACCAACGTCGTTGGTCGTGGCGCATGATCGCGGGTGCGGGTGGCGCGTTCGTGCTCGCGAACCTCCCCATCATGTTGATCAACCTCGACGGGTGGGCGTTCCCGTGGAAGTTCCAGTCCACGCGCTTCCCGAACTTCGAGACCTGGGGCTACATGGTGTTCCGTCACCTCGAGTCCGTGTTCACAGGCGACTTCTGGGGGACGACGTATCCCGGCTTCACGTCCTACGCAGCCGCGGGGATGTTCCTCGCCGGCACGATCGTGCTGCTGATACGCGAGGCGCGACGCGCAGGACCGGCGCGCCCGTACGCGACCTCCATGCAGGTGATGATGCTGTTCCTGCTGACCGCGAAGGTGTACTCGCCGCAGTTCGCACTGTGGGTGCTGCCGTTCTTCGTGTTGGTCGAGATGCCGTGGACGAGCTACACCGCCTTCGCGATCACCGACGCCGCCGTGTGGTTCGCGGTGAGTTGGTTCTTCATCGCGGTGCAGATCGAGCAGCGCGATGCAGACGCGCGCATGGTGGTGATGGAAGTCGCCGTCTGGGCGCGCTATGTCGTGCTCGCGACCTTGATCTTCATCGCCGGGCGGCGCGCCGAGAACGTCGGCGAGCCGGTGCCGGCGGAGGCTTAGGGGCGGGCTGCGCGCCGCCCGAACCAGGTGGTGAGCGCCTCGGCGAGCCCCACTTCGGTTCGGTCTCACTCCTCGCATGCGAGATCGCGAACACGCTTCTGTTACGGGATCACACTCACTGGTGAGCGTTATCCCGTATGAAAAGGACCGGGGCCTCGATCCGCGGGCGGTGGTGGCGCGGGCGGTGGTGGCGCGGATCAGAGGCGCGCCGCGCGGCGCTTACCCAACAGCGCCAGCGTCACGATCACGGCGATGCCGCCGAACGCGAGCGCGAGGCCGGTGTACGGCGGGAGACCTTCCCCCGAGGGGGCGACCGGCGATGGCTTCACGCGTGGCTTCGAGTTCAACGCGTCGTAGCGCACCGTCGCGGTCTCCACGACGCACGAACGGCCGCCGCTGATCGTCGAGGACGCGCGCAGGTAGCTCTGCGGTGAGATCGTGCCGAACCCGGTCGCCGTGAAGGGCTCGAAGTCCTCGCCGAGCCGCCACACGCTCTTCAGCAACACGTTCTGCCCCAGCACGTCGATCTTCAACGAGCCGCGACCCTTCGGGGGGTCCGTGGTGAGGTCGGTGTAGCGCGCGACCTTGCGCCGGACGTCGAAGGTGATCGCTGCGACCGGCGCGGTGCCCACGTTCTCCGACAGGAACACGCTCGCGGTCTGCGCGGTGGTACCGCGTCCGCCGAAGGTGGCGACGCGAGCGGGCGGCTCCGCGAAATGAAGCGTGAAGACGAGCTTGTCCTCGATGTCCACGGCTCTGAAACCGTCGAGCGCCGAGGACTTAGGCGGGACGCACGCGACGGCCGACGGCGTGCCGGCGACCTGCCGACCGACCGGCCAGGCGCGCGTTTCGCCCTCTGCCTCGTCGCCGGTCAGCGCTCCGATGGGAACCTGCGGGGTCGATGCGATGACGCCTTCTGCGCGCGCCTGGGCGCTGATCGCCCACGTCGGGGACACCTCACCGAGCGGGACGACGACGACCTCGCTCTGCGAGGGTTGGTTGAGGGTGCGAGGGACCGCCTGGGTCTCGGCGGGAGGCGGCGTCAGTGAGATCCGGATGTTGACGCGGCCGGGGCGCTTCTTCGTCAGCCGCACCGTGGCCGCCGCCCCACCACTTGTGCGCACGATGCTGAGGGTGTCCAACGTGAATGGCGGGTCAGAGGCGACGGTCGTGAACGCACCCTTGCCCGACGCGCGCAGCGGCGGGTCGCCGGCGACATAGCGCGTCGGTGTCTGAGCGCCTTGCTGCGCGGCGGCGGGCGCGACCGAGCTTGCCAGGATCGCCGCGAAAAGCCAGACGATGGAGGCGCGCCTCACGCGCGAGGTCCCTTCGCGATCGCGATGAGACAGAACGACTCCTCCGCGGGGGAACGAGCTTCGAAGTCCGAAGCCAGGATCGCGTTGCGCGCCGCGTTGTGATCCACCAGCGGCACGCCGGCCATCCGGCGGGCGAACGGGCGGATCTTCACCCGCACGGGTCCGGGGAGTCGCCCGATGACCCGCTCCACGCTCTCGAGCTTCGGCTGGACGTCATCGAAGTCACGCTCAGACCGGCGCATCTCGATCACGCGAGGCGAGGACTCCACGTAGAACATCCCCAGCACCTCAACCTGTTCGAAATGCTGTGAGAGTGCGTCGCGCAGGTCGGGCGCGTTGAAGTCGCGGAGGTGGTACTCGTTGCCCGCCTCTTCGGGGGACATCTTGTCGATGTTGGGTGTGGCGCAGTAATGCCAGCCACCGGGTCGCAAGACGCGCGCGACGTCGGCCAGGTGCGCGCTCGTGTCGGTGAAATGCTCGATCACCTGCAAGGACGCGACGACGTCGAACGAGCCATCAGCGAACGGGAGCCGTTGCGCGTCGCAGACGCTCCAGCTGATGCCCGCGCCGTACTTGGCTCGCGCGTGCGAGACCGCCTCCTCGCTGTAGTCGCATGCGGTGACCGAGCCCGCCCGCGTCGCGAGCTGCGCCGAGCCGTATCCCTCGCCGCAGCCGACGTCGAGGACGTGCGCGCCGGGCCCGATACGAGCGAGCAGGTCGTCGTAGCCGAACTTGTGCGCCTGGAAGCACCACGCCCACTCGGGCTGGTCGGGGAGGACGCGCTCACCGGTGAATCCCAGCGGTGAGCCGTGCGCGTGCATGTGCTCATGTCCCATCGCGGCGAATCCTATGGGGTGGGAACCGCAGGAAGGTGGGGGATGGTTCGATCAGACGTAGCCGCGCAGCAGCGCGGCGCGCGCGACCCGTTCGACGGCAACGGCGAAGGCGGCATCCCGCATGCTGAAAGCTTTCGCGTCCGCTAGGGTCGCGATCTGCTGGTACGCGCGTGTCATGACGCGTCGCAGCTCCTGGTTCACGCGTTCCTCCTCCCAGCGGAACTGCTGGATGTTCTGCGTCCATTCGAAGTAGCTGACGGTGACACCTCCGGCATTCGCCAGGATGTCGGGCACCACGAACACGCCCGCGTCGGCCAGCATCAGGTCGGCCATCGGAGTGATCGGATGGTTCGCCGCTTCGACGATGACCTTGGCTCGGATCTCTTTCGCGTTGCGGGTGTCGATCACCCCGCCCAACGCCGCCGGGATCAGCCAGTCGACCTCGAGCTCGAGTATCCCGTCGTTGCCGATCGGTTCGGTCTCCGCGAGATCCACGATGGACCCCGTCTTGGTGGCGTGCTCCCAGGCGCGCAACATGTCGATGCCGTTCGGGTTGAAGATGCCGCCGCGGATATCCGACAGCGCGATGACCTTCGCGCCGGTCTCCTCGATCAGGCGCGCCGTCCACGACCCCACGTTGCCGAATCCCTGGATCGCGACCGTCGCGCCGTTCAGCGGCATGTCCTTGTGCTTGGAGGCTTCCTCGCAGGCGATCACGACGCCCCGTCCGGTCGCGGCATCGCGACCGAGTGAGCCGCCGAGCTCGACCGGCTTGCCGGTGACGCACGCAGGCTGGTGCCCGTTGCGCTTGCCGAGCTCGTCCATCATCCACGCCATCGTCTGCGCGTTGGTGTTCATGTCGGGCGCGGGGACGTCGCGGTTCACGCCCAGGACGTAGGCGATCATGCCGGTGAACCGGCGCGTCAACCGCTGCTTCTCGGAGTCCGACATCAGGTAGGGCTCGCATTGCACCCCGCCCTTTGCACCCCCGAAGGGAAGGTCGGCGATCGCGGTCTTCCACGTCATCAACGCGGCGAGCGCGCGCACCTCGTCGATATCGGCGTCGGGGTGGAACCTGATCCCGCCCTTGTACGGGCCGCGCGCGCCGTTGTGCTGCACGCGATAGCCGTTGAAGACCAACAGCCGCCCGTCGTCCATCCGAACCGGGACCTGGACGCTCAGCTCGCGGTAGGAGCCGCGGAGCACGTCCCGCATCTCGTCGTCGAGTCCGATGTGTTCGGCGGCTTGATCGAACAGGTACACGACGGCTTCGTGCGGGCTCATCGTTTCTGACAGCGTGACCGCCATGCCCCACCCCCTCGAAAATGCGTGGCGCCGAGTGTACCGCAGTGTCCGTATTTGCCCCAGAAAAGGCGAGAACTCCCGCACATTGTTGCCTTTTTGTGGGACTGTCAAAAGGGATGACCAACTCGTATCGTCCGTATCGCTCGACCGCTCGGTTGGTTCTGCACACCGGGTGCGAGGCGGTACCGCAGGGCCCATCGACGGATGGGGGAAGAGGCGACGGCGCCGATCCCGGCATCCGTTGCGTATCGCCAAACAAGTAGGGACGAGATGGGGGTTCACCGATGAAGAAGCTCTTCAGCTTTGCTGTTCTCGTACTCGCGCTCGGCGCCGTGCCGATGCTCGGTCACGCCGAGAAGACCTGCACCGCCGACGCAGGGGCGTCCGCAGCCTGTGTCGAGATCATCGTCGACCAGGAGAACGAGACCGGCTCGATCGAGCTCGACGGCGACAAGGGGAACGAAGACCCGCTCGATGGTTACGTGCACCTGCAGGGCGACTCGAGCGGTGCGGTCGAGTGTCACGCGAGTGACGAGGGCAACTTCAAGGAAGACAGCGAAGACGAAACGCCCCCGGCCACGTGCCAGGAAACGGTCGTGATCAGCCGGGCAGGCCGTTCAACTCTGCCCGCCGGATGAGGTCCGCCGCGCCCTCTTCGAGCAGGAACCCGTTGGCGAGCGCTGTTTGCACGGCAGCCTTGAACTTCGCGATGTAGTCGGCCTGGGTCGGATACAGCTGCACCAGCTTCTCCGCGCTGAAGACCTC
>JBKJXT010000417.1:0-2717 GCA_046716205.1 Actinomycetota bacterium | reverse complement strand
GAGGTGGAGGGGCTCAAGCTGTACTACGGCGATGCGTGGGCGTTGGTGATCCCGGATCCGGAGGATCCCATCACCCACATCTGGGCTTAAGCCGACGATGTGGCCTCATCCGAGCGGCTCGCCGCGCGGATCGTCGGCCTCATCGCAGAAGCCCTCGCGTGAGTCCCTGCTCCAGCCTTCGAAGCGCCGGTCCCGCTCTGCTGGTGGGGCTCCTGGCGTTCGTCCTCACGCTGGACGTGCGCGCGCAGCACGACGTGAGCCGCGCGAGGGCAGCGCGCCGCGCGGAGCTCGTCGACATCGTGCAGGCGCGGCAGAAGCGCGCCGCCGACCTGGACGCTCGCCTCGCCGAGCTCAAGCGTGACGCCGCCGATCTCGCCGCCGCCAGCGGCGCCTCGGAGCTCCGCGACCTCCGCGCGATCGCCGATCGCGTCGCCGCCCTGTCGGGCACGACGCCGGTCACCGGGCCGGGGCTCGAAGTGACGCTCGCCGACGCGGCGGGCGCCGATCGCACGAGGACCGACCCCGACGACCGCATCCAGGACGTCGACGTGCAGGCGGTCGTGAATGCGCTGTGGGACGCGGGCGCCGAGGCGATGGCGGTGAACGGGCAGCGCTTGGTCGCCACCTCCGCGATCAGGAACGCCGGCGTCGCGGTACTCGTCAATTTCCGTGTCCTCGACTCGCCGTATCGGATCGTCGCGATCGGGGATGAACGCCTTCTCAGCGAGACGTTCGAACGCTCCGTCATCGCGGAGCGGTTCCGCGGGTGGTCGGCGACGTTCGGTCTGGGTTTCTCGGTCAAGCGCAAGGGATCGCTCGAGCTCCCCGCGTACGGGGGAAGCATCCGGTTCCGTTACGCACGGCCCATCGAAGGAGGGAAGTGATGCTCGTACTCGTGTCGCTGCTGGTCGGCATCGGCTTGGGGGTCGCGGTCAAGCCGGACGTGCCGGTTTCGGTCGCGCCCTACCTGCCCATGGCGGTGATGGCCGCGCTCGACTCGGTCTTCGGTGGTCTGCGCGCCCGGTTCGAGGGGACGTTCAACGACAGAGTCTTCGTCGTGTCCTTCCTGTCGAACGCGGTGCTGGCGGCGCTGTTGGTGTACGCGGGCAACCGGCTGGGCGTGCAGGACATGTCGATCGCGGTGGTCGTGGTGTTCGGCGTGCGCATCTTCCAGAACCTCGCTGCGATCCGGCGGATCCTGTTCCACGCATGAGCGACCCGACGACGCCCGCCCCGCGGGAGATCTCCGGACTGCCGCGCTCGGCGGGCCAGGCTGCGATCGCGCTGACGGTCGCGCTGCTGGGGTTCCTGCTGGCGGTGCAGCTGCGCGCCGAGCATGCGTTGCAAGACCGGCTGTCGATCGCCAGCGAGGCTGATCTCGGACAGATCCTCTCCGAGCTCACGCACCGCGCTGACGAAACGTCGGAGGAGATCGTCGAGCTCCGGCTCCGGCTCGCCCAGGCGAGCGGCTCCAAAGCCCAGCAGCAAGCGCTGCTCACTGACGCCCGTCAGCAGGTGCGTTCGCTGGAGATATTGCTCGGCGTCCGTCGCGTCCAAGGCCAAGGCATCACGATGATCATCGAGGACCCCGACGGGACGGTGGGGCCAGAGGTGATCCTCGATGCGATCGAGGAGTTGCGCGACGCGGGGGCCGAGGCGATACAGATCGGCTCGGTGCGCGTCGTCGCGTCGACGTCGTTCTCCGGCACGCCCGGTTCGGTGACGGCATCGGGTCGGTCGCTCGCGCGCCCGTACCGCATCCTCGCGATCGGCGCGCGCGACACGCTCGCCGAGGCGATGCGCATCCCCGGGGGAGTGGTCGACACGCTGAACGCGCGAGAGGGGGCCTCCGTTCGCATCCGGGAGGAACGTTCGGTAAGAGTAGAGGCTGTCAGCCAGGCCCCGGTGTTCCGGTACGCCAGGCCCCGTTCTCGGAGGTGAGGATGTACCCGGAAGACCTTCTGTATACGAAGGAACACGAGTGGGCGCGCCGCGAAGGCTCTCGTGTCCGAGTCGGCATCACGCATTTCGCTCAGGATTCCCTCGGGGACATCGTCTACGTCGACATCCCAGCTCCCGGCACCGCGGTCACCGGCGGCACCGCGTTCGGCGAGGTCGAATCGACGAAGTCGGTCTCTGATCTGTATTCGCCGGTGTCCGGCACGATCCTCGAGCGCAACGCCGTGCTCGAAGACTCACCCGAGCTGGTGAACTCCGACCCATACGGCGAGGGCTGGATGGTGCTCATCGAGCCGACCGACGCCGCCGAGGTGGACGCGTTGCTGAACGTCGAGGCCTATAAAGGCTTGGTCGAGACTCAAGGCTGAGGTCTGGCAGAACCGGCCATCAACCTGCGACGATAGCCGACGGTGCGGTTTCTGGAGGGCCCTCAACCTGTGGTATACATCTAGCTCCGAACGCGGGGGAGCGAGATGTTCTGCACGAAGTGTGGTCACCGGAACGCCGACGACGCGAACTTCTGCGCGCGGTGCGGGACCAGCCTTGCCATCTCGGATGAGGCGACGATGGCGTTCCAGGTTGCGGCGATGGATCTCGAGGGCGAAGGCCCGTCGCTGGATGAGTTGGAGCCGGGTCAGGCGCTCCTGGTGATCAAAGGCGGACCGGGGGCCGGCGAGACGATCTTGGTCAACGGCGACGTGACCCGTGCCGGACGCGGGACCGACTCCGACGTCTTCCTCGACGACATCACCGTGTCG
>JBKJXT010000416.1:0-4043 GCA_046716205.1 Actinomycetota bacterium | reverse complement strand
GTGTTGGGCATCGCCGCGGTGATCGCGCCGGCGATGTCGCCGTGCTCGATCAGCTTCACGCGCGCGCCCATCCCGCGGACCCGGTCGATCGCCTCTTGGTTGCGCGGCCGGTCGAGGATGATCACGGTGATGTCCTGGGTCTCCATCGCGCGTGCTCGCGCGACGTTGCGTACGTTGTCCTCGATCGAGGCGGTGATGTCGATCGCCTTGCCGCCCTGCGGGCCGGCGGCGATCTTCTCCATGTAGACGCAAGGGCCCGGGTCGAACATGGTGCCGCGCGGAGAGGCCGCAACCACCGCGAGCGCGCCTTCCTGGCCGCGGCTCAGCAGCGTCGTGCCGTCGATCGGGTCCACGGCGATGTCGACCGCAGGTGGGTCACCGCTGCCGACATGCTCGCCGTTGTACAGCATCGGTGCCTCGTCCTTCTCGCCCTCGCCGATCACGACGATGCCATCGACGGCGACGGAGTTGAACATCACACGCATCGCATCGACCGCAGCTTGGTCGGCGGCGTTCTTGTCGCCGCGCCCTGCCCACCTCGCAGCGGCGAGTGCCGCCGCCTCGGTCGTGCGCACCAGATCGAGCGCGAGGTTGCGGTCGGGGACGGTCTCTCTTCTTCCTTGCGGCATCGCGTGGTCCTTTCGTCGTGGTGAGCTCTATCTCACCACGAAGGGACCTCAGAGGCGATTCACGCGGCGAGAGGCAGGAGAACCTCGTCGCGCGGAGCGACGAAGGCGTCCATCGCCGCCAGATCGGCGACCATCGCAACGGCGCGGCTCGGGGGATTCACCACTGGGGCGAGCGGCTTCGGAGCAACCGGCGTGGAAGCCCTGCGGCTCGTCGCCATCGACGACGAGGTGGCGGTGCGCCGGGTGCTCGATGTGGTCGTCACTCTGGTCGTGGTTGTCGTCGAGCCACGACGCGCGAAGACCTCCGTCACGTAGATCACATCACCGGAGCGCACGACGCCGACGCCGATCTCATTGAAGGTCGCGTGCAAGATGTTCGCGCGGTGCGATGACGAGTTCATGAAAGCATCGTGAACCTTGGAGACGTCGCGGCCGGTTCCGACGTTCTCGCCCAGCTCTCGCCACCCGGAGACCTGCGAGCTCAGCCGCGAGTTGTGGTAGATGCCGCCGGAGGATGCCATGTCCTGTGAGTGCCGCCGTGCGACGGATGTGAGGTCCGACCGGACGGCGAGCGTGCGAAGACCGCGAGAGCTGCGTGCGCTATTGATCAGCCGGACGAAGGAGGACTCGTCGCTGGAGGTCGACGCCCTTGCGGGAACGCTCGAGAGTGCTCCGACGATCATCGCCGCGAGTGTGATGCTGAGTGCGATCCTGCGGCCCATCCCCACGCCCATCCCTCGGCCCCGCACATCAGGGCTTTGGAGATGACAACGGAAGGGGATGGGGTTGCGTCACGCGGTAACTCGAAATAACCGGTCAGTGGCGTGCGCTGGTACTGAATTGTTCAGGAACGTCGGGATGCGGGATCACGCCACATCAGGAAGAGGGTGGGGCCATCGGGTAGTTCGACCTCGCGTCGAACACGGAAGCCCAAACGTTCGTAAAGCGACACGTTGCGCAAGGTGGACGCCTCTAGGTAGGCGCCCGCACCGCTCGCATCCGCCTCAGCGAGCATCGGCGACAGGACGGAGGTGCCGACGCCCCGGTTCCACCGCATCGGGTGCACGCCGACGCCGGCGAGGTAGTAGTGAGGCACGGTTGGATGGTGCTCCTCCATCAGATGACCGCCGCGCTCGAGCATCGCGGCGCGCGCGCCGAAGAGTTGCGCGGTCGCCTCGGCGAACGCCTTGAGGTTGATCGGCGTTACCGGCCACGCACCCGGCGGAACCCAGTACGCCACGCCGGATGCGTCTTCGGTCATGAGGACGCGTCCGCGGGGGATGAACAGGTGCGACGCCATCAGCCAGAAGTAACGCTCGAGTGTCGCATCGCGATCGCGTGCCGGCGGGAACGTCCACGACATCACGGGATCTTCGCGGAACGCGAGCGCCATGGTCGCGGTGATCGCGTCGAGATCCTCCATCGCCGCTTCGCGAACGCGCCAGTTGACGCGCGGGATCGTGCTCACGGGCGCGCGAACCCCGACGCACGCGCCGCGATGAATCGTTGCATCAACTCTTCGCCGCCGCGCGGTGCTGGCTTCTCATCGAGCCAGCTGGCTCGTTTCGAATCGCTCTCGAGGGTGACCCACTCATAGGCGTAGGACCGAGGACCGCGCCATCCGGGCTCGGTCCAGCGCTCGTCCTGCAGACGCGCGATGACGGCGTAGCCGGCGCGGGGCCGGCCCGTCCACATCTCTTCGGGCATCGGTACGTCGGACAAGCGCCGGCGGAGCTCGTCGATCTTGGAGTACTCGCCGCGCCACGATTCACGCACGCGAGCGCGCCCGACCATCAGACCGCCGACGAGCTGGATCCAGACGTCGTCGTCGGAGAACACGCCCTGCTTGAACGCAGGCCCTGGCCGCTCGCGCGTCTCGAGCGCGACCCGCAGCAAGGGGCGGGTCTCGTCGCCCTCGATGTGTTCGAGTGCTCGGATCGCTACGTGTTCGCTCATCCATCCCTCGCCGTTGTGCGTAGTACGGTTGTAGGGTTCGGCTTCCGGGCCGGGAACCCTTGTCGGGTACACGAGTCTAGAAGGGAAGCCTTATGAAGATGCGACGGCTTGGATCCGCCGGTCCCGAGATCTCCGTCATCGGTTTCGGCGCCTGGGAAGCGGGCGGGAGCTGGGGAGCAGGCCCCGGCGACGAGACGACGATCCGCGCGATGCGCGCCGGCTTCGACGCCGGGATGAACTGGATCGACACCGCCGAGGCTTACGGGCGCGGTAAGTCCGAAGGCCTCGTCGCGAAGGCCGTGGAGGGGCGCGACGACGTGCTGGTGTTCACGAAGGTCGCGCCGAAGCCCACCGGCCACGGCTTCAAAGCAGACGAGGTGCGCGCCGCGTGCGAGGAATCCCTGCGCCACCTCAACCGGGACCGCATCGATCTCTACCAGCTCCACTGGCCGGCGTCGGATGTGGAGCTCGAAGAGACGTGGAGCACCATGGCGGCTCTGGTGGATGAGGGCAAGGTCCGCTACATCGGCGTGTCCAACTTCGACACGCAGAAGATCCAGACGTGCGAGCGTATCCGTCACGTCGATTCGCTGCAGCCGCATCTCTCGCTGTTGCACCCCGGCCCGCGCGAGGAACTCCTGCCGCTGTGCGAGCGCAACGGGACCGGGGTGATCGCCTACGCGCCGCTGGGCTACGGGCTGTTGACCGGGGCGATCACGATGATCACGACCTTCGACGACGATGACTGGCGCGCCGGCAAGTCGGGCCTCGGTGGGTACAACAGGTACTTTGCCCCGGAAGCGCGTGCCAAGCATCTCGAGACCGTCGACTCGCTGCGCACCATCGCCGACCATCTCGGCATATCGGTCTCTGAGCTGGCGCTCGCGTGGGTGTTCCATCAGCCGGGTGCGACCGGCGCCATCGCCGGCTCTCGCAACCCTGCGCACACCACGTCCAACGCTGCGGCAGGCGCGGTCACGCTCGACGAGGTTACGCTCAAGGAGATCGACCACATCATCGCCGCGTGAGAGGTCACCGATGAGCACCGAGCATTACGCCGTTCCATTGAACAACGGTTCGACGTGGTCGGTGCCGACGGGATTCCCCACCACGTTCCAGTGGGAGTACGACGACACGCGGGATCGGCTGCTGTCGCTGTATTCCAAGGGGAAGCAGAAGCAATGGGATGCGGCGGAGCGGATCGATTGGTCTATCGACGTCGATCCCGGCTCGCCCGACATGCCCGAGTACTACATCCCGATCTACGGTTCGCCGACGTGGGAGCGTCTGGACGAGAAGGCGCGCCGCGAGGTGCGCCATCACATGGGCGCGTGGCTCAATTCGCAGTTCCTGCACGGTGAGCAGGGCGCGCTGGTATGCACGGCCAAGCTCGTGATGGCGGTTCCCGATATCGATTCGAAGTTCTACGCATCGACGCAGGTGATGGACGAGGCGCGC
>JBKJXT010000415.1:0-6264 GCA_046716205.1 Actinomycetota bacterium | reverse complement strand
ACGGTGGATGCCGTGAGGCCCGGCGACGTGCGCGGGTGGCGTTACGGCACGCACTCCCTCGCCGGAGGCAATCCGCCGGTGCCGCGCACCCTCGCACAGATCTGCGCGGATCCGACACCTGTCGCCTCACGTGCGCCGCAGGGCGCGCCAGCCTCGTCGGGCTTCCCGATGCTGTTCATGGTCGGGCTGGTCGCAGCGACCGTGCCGGGCGTGTTCCTGGCGCGCCGGCTGCGTCGAGGAGCTGTGGCGTGAGGTTCCACGAGAAGGCCTGGCTGGCGTGGGCGGTCGCGTCCGGTGCCGTCGCGTTCTCGACCGACAACCCGTTCGCGTCGCTGACCATGCTCGTCGCGCTGGCCCTCGTCGCGGCCGCCGGCGCGCACAGCGGACCCGAGGGCCGGTCGTTCGTTGTGTTGGTGAAGATCGGACTGCTGTTCATCGCGATCCGGGTGGTGCTGTTCGGGTTGACCGGCCATACCGGCGATACGACGCTGATCACCTTGCCGCAGGTCGGGCTTCCCAAGGCGCTCGGAGGGTTCGCGCTCGGCGGGATCGTGACCGCCGAGGTACTCGCGCAATCGGTCGCGGAGGGCCTGAAGATCGCGGCGTTCCTCGCCACCTTCGGGGTGCTCATGTCGGTCGTCGACCCGTCAAGGATCATCCGGCTGCTGCCGCGACGCATGCGAGACGCGGGTCTCGTGCTCGGCATCGCGCTGACGTTCGTGCCCACGATGCTGCGAACCGCCGCCGACGTCCGCGACGCGCAGCGCCTCCGCGGGGTGCGTTCGCGCGGCTTGCGGGCGCTGCGGCCCGTCGTCGTTCCCGTGGTCGCCGAAGCGCTCGAACGCTCGCTCGCGCTCGCTGCGTCGATGGAGTCGCGGGGATACGGCGGAGAGCGCGCGCCGACCCGGTTACGCGCCGACGGCCTTGCTGGATCCGACGTCGCACTGATCGGCTCGTCCGCTGCGATCGTCGTGTCGGCGGTCGTGACCCGCGGGTTGGCCGCCGCGCAGTGGTATCCGTACCCGTCGCTGGTGTGGCCGTCGGCGGATCTGCGAGTGATCGGACTCGCGGCGTCGATCGCCGCCCCTATCCTCATCGCGGCCGTACGCGCAGCGCGGCTCTCGCATCGGACGCGCGAGGTTACCGTGGGCGTGTCGTCGTGATCGAGATCCGGGATCTCCGCTACCGGTACCCGCACGCGAGCGTGCCCGCGCTCGACGGCATCACGCTCTCGATCGGCGACGGCGAGCTGATCGTGATCGCCGGCGACTCCGGCAGCGGCAAGTCGACGCTCGCGCGCGCGATCACCGGTCTGGTCCCGCATCTGCACGGGGGCGTGTTCGAAGGCAGCGTCTGCGCCGCGGGGCTCGACACCAGAGCGCATCCACCGCGTGCGCTCGCCGGCGTCGTCGGGTCGGTGTGGCAGGACCCGGAGTCCTCAGCGGTCGCGACTTCGGTCGTGGACGAGATCGCCTTCACGATGGAGAACCTCGCGCTCGATCCCACCACGATGCGCAAGCGGGTCGAGGAGGTGCTCGACGCGCTGGGCATCTCCGGGCTGCGCGAGCGAGCGCTCGAAACGCTCAGCGGGGGAGAGCGCCAGCGCGTCGCGATCGCGAGCGTGCTCGCAGCGCAGCCCCGCGTGCTCATATTGGACGAGCCCACGAGCCAGCTCGATCCGCAATCGGCCGAGGACGTGCTGGGGGTCCTGCACCGGCTCAACGCCGACCTCGGTCTCACGATCGTGCTCGTCGAGCACAGGCTGGAGCGCGTCGTGCAGTACGCCGACCGGCTGATCGTGATGGAGCGCGGACGCATCGTCGCCGACGGCGCGCCGCGTGCGGTCCTTCGCGACACGGGCGTCGGCCCGCCGCTCGCGCGCCTCGCCCGCGAATTGCATTGGGAGCCCTTCCCGTTGACGGTGCGCGAAGGGCGCGCACACGCCACGCGCCTGACCGTGCATCCGCGTGCCGCGAGCATCGACGCGCCCGGCGCGCAGCTCATCGAGGCCCGTGGGCTGCGCGTTGCGCGCGGCCGGCGCGAGGTGTTGCGAGGCGTCGATCTGACCGTGCGCGCCGGCGAGACGGTCGCGATCGTCGGGCGCAACGGCAGCGGCAAGACGACGCTGGTGCGCACCTTGGTCGGCCTGCTCCATCCCATCGCCGGCACCCGCACGGTGTGCGGGCTCGACCCGGCAACGACCCCGGTCGAACAGGTCGCGCGCTGGTGCGCGTACGTGCCGCAGTCGGCCGACTCGATCCTGTTCAACGAGACCGTGCGCCAGGAGGTGGCATTCACCTTGCGCGCCCGGCTCGGCGCGCCGGTCGAAGACCTCCTCGCCACCGCCGGTCTCACTTCGTTCGCGGACGACGACCCTCGCGATCTCTCTGCGGGGGAGCGGCTGCGTGCTGCCATCGTGGCGGCGATCGCCGGCGAGCCGCCGGTCGCACTGCTCGACGAGCCGACGCGCGGGATGGATGCAGCCGGCAAGGAATGGCTCGCTGCGTTGTTGGAAGCCCGACGACACGCGGGGGCCGCGACGGTGCTCGTCACCCACGACGTCGAACTCGCCGCGCGCGCGGCGACACGGGTCGTGATGCTCGCCGAAGGCCGCGTCGTGGTTGACGGTCCGGTCCGCGAAGTGCTCGGCGAGAGCGCGCTGTTCAGCTCGCAGATGAACAAAGTGTTCGGCGACCGCAGGATCCTCACGCTCGAGGACGCTCTGGCGGCGCTCCGATGAGCGCACCCGCGGTGCGCCGGGCGCTCGATGTCGCGATGCACCTGGCCGGCCTCGCCGCCTTCATCTATCCCTTCTTCCTGAGCGCGCCGCGCGCCGAAGAGACGCGCGCCCACGCGCAGGACGCACCGATCCTGTTCGCCGTTTTCGCGCTGCTCGCGATCGGGCTCGTGCTGTCAGACCTGCGCGCCAAGCGGACCGACGCCAAACACATCGCGCTGCTCGGCGTACTCGCGGCGGTGAACGCGATGCTGAGGCTTCCCGGCGCCCTCGGCGGGGCGAGTCTGATGTTCCTGCTGCCGATGCTGACCGGGTACGCGTTCGGCGCGCGCTTCGGATTCCTGCTCGGCGCGCTGTCGATGGCGGCGAGCGGCGCGATCACCGGCGGCATCGGCCCGTGGCTGCCGTTCCAGATGTGGGCGCTGGGATGGGTCGGTGCCGGCGCCGGCGCGGTGCGGGTCGTCTCGCGCGGTCGCGCGCCCCGTGTGTGGCTTGCGGCGTACGGGTGGATCGCCGGACTCGTCTTCGGCGCGCTGCTGAACCTGTGGTTCTGGCCCTTCCAAGGAGGGAACGCGGACATCTCCTATGTGCCCGGGCTCGGCGTCGGCGACACGATGCTGCACTACTGGCGCTTCTACGTGCTGACGTCGTTGGCCTGGGACTCCGCGCGCGCGATGGGCAACGTCGTGATGGTCGCGGTCCTCGGCGCGCCGCTGCTGCGCCTGTTCACCCGGTTCCGGGCGCGCCTGCTGGTCGAATGGGTGCCGCTGACCCCCGTCGCTGCCAGCGCCGAGCGGGTAGCATCAACTCAGTGTCACTCTGAGGTGGGAACTGACCGGAAGTTAGTAGCCTCAGGCACGGTGGTGGCTGACTCGTAGCATCGGTGTCTCCCTTGCGGGATGACCAACATGCGTTTTGTCGCCACCACCGGCCGAGGCCTCACCAGCGTGACTTGATAGGAGCGTGACGTGAATCACGTCCCCACTGAGGCGTGTCCGCTGGCGGGTCCCATCACCCGTCCGTTGCCACGACCGAAGGAGGGACCGTTGCCGATTGTAATAGGCATCGATGCGCACAAGAACACCCACACCGCCGTCGCGATCAACGCCGCCACCGGCGTCGAGGTTGACCAGATCGTGGTCGCCGCTCGCGACAAGGGCCACCAGCGGTTGGTGTCCTGGGCCCGCAGACTCGACGCCGACCGTGTCTTCGCGATCGAGGACTGTCGGCATGTCTCCGGTCGCTTGGAGCGTCACCTGATCGCCCGCGGCGAACGGACCAGACGCGTTCCGCCCAAGCTCATGGCCCAGGCTCGACGCTCAGCTCGTACCCGCGGCAAGTCCGATCCGATCGATGCTCTGGCTGTTGCACGCGCCGCCTTGCGCGAGCCGAACCTGCCCGAAGCGCGGTTGGACGGACCAGAGCGAGACCTGCAGATCTTGGTCGATCACCGCGAGAAACTGGTCTGGCGACGCACCGAAGACCAAAGCGTCCTGCGGTGGAAGCTGCATGATCTGGACCCGGAGATCGTGATCCCCAAGGGTGCCCTCGACCGCACGGTCTGGCTCGAAGATCTTCGGGCAAAACTCGAGGCGATGCCCCGAACGGTTGTCGTTGAACTCTGCCTTGAGATCCTCGATGCGATCGTGGCAGCAACCCAGCGCGCTAACGAGCTCCAGCGTCGAATCACCCAGATGACAAAGCGGCTCGCTCCTGCACTGCTTGAGCTGCCCGGCTGCGGCGCGCTCACCGCGGCGAAGATCGTCGGTGAGACCGCCGGCGTTGATCGCTTCAACTCCGAAGCGAAGTTCGCCATGCACGCCGGTATCGCACCGTTGCCAGTCTGGTCAGGCGATCACACCCGCGTGAGACTCAACAGGTCGGGCAACCGGCAGCTGAACGCTGCGATCCACCGCATCGCCGTCACTCAGATCCGCATGCATGAGCCTGCGCAGATGTTCATGAAACGAAAGCTGGCCGAAGGCAAGACCAAGACCGAGGCACTTCGAAGCTTGAAGCGACACATAGCTAGGAAGGTGTTCGACACGATGACCAAAGACACCCTCCGGACCTCGGCCGGCTTGCAACCGGCCGCGGCTTGACATAGGAGCAACGCATGAAGCCGGGCGAGCTTGTCTTCTCAGTTCACGCGATCCGGAGGATGGCGGAGCGCGACATCTCTGTTCCCGACGTCCGCTCAGTTCTCGACTCTGGTGAGATCATCGAGTCCTACCCGGACGATCAGCCGCATCGGAGCATGCTTGTGCTGGGGCGAGTCAATGGTCGTCCGCTCCATGTGGTCGCAGCCGAGGAATCGGACGGCGCCCGGATCTACATCGTTACCGTCTACGAGCCCGATGAGGCACAATGGGACTCTATGTTTCGACGGAGGGTCAAGCGATGAGGTGCGTGATCTGCAGGCACGGGGGGACCGTTCGCGGGGACACAACGGTTACGCTCGAGCGCGGGACGACCACGCTCGTCATCAAGGGAGTCCCGGCCGATGTGTGCGAGAACTGCGGCGAGGCATACGTTGACGAGTTCACCACCACGGCTCTTCTCGACGAGATCAAGGCCGCCGCTGAGCTCGGCGTTGATGTCGAAGTCAGACGATTCGCAGCCTGACCCCTGGAAAGAGAAGCACAGGTCACCAAGCCGGCGCTACGCGGGGGTGGTTGAAGACACTCGGACGTCAGCCGTCGTGGGCTTCGAGGTACCCCGCGTAGGGGAGTGAGATCGTCGGCCCGCCGGGCGCGGGCTCCAGCGGCTCGGGGTAGATGCTCAGGTCCACGATGTCGCCCGCAAGCGTCGGGATCGTGCCGGTCTCCGGCGAGTAGATGGACGCACCACCCATGGTTGCCGGCAGGATCTGCACCACGCGTTCGCCTCTTTCCAGGATCGTCTTGAAGCTCGTGCCCCCATCCCTGGACACGGCGATCTTCCAGTTGCTCACGGCGACAGCCGTGAACACGCCGGGCCCGCTGGCCACGTAGCGACAGTTCCTCAGGGCGACGAACCCCAGCGCGCCGGCCTGCGCGCCGGTCGAGGTCTCGCATCCGGCGGGGATCGCTTGCGCGGTTCCGTGGGCGAAGGTGCCCGCGATGATGGTTGCCGCGATGAGCGTCGCTCGGATACGGGCCATGCGGGCTCCTTTCGAAAGGTTCGGTATCACCTATTGTCCCTCTTTGCCCCTTTCTCGCGCAAGGGCCTACGGTGGGATCCGATTGCAACTAGCCTGGCCTCGGGCGTAGGGTTCTTGTGAAGCGTTTCACAAGTGAGGGTGGAGTGGCCGAGAGCTTCGATGCGGTGATCGTGGGCGCCGGGCCAGCCGGCTCCACTGCGGCCTATCACCTCGCCCGCGCCGGCCGCCGGGTCCTCATCGCCGACAAGGCGCGCTTCCCGCGCGAGAAGGTGTGCGGGGATGGCCTCACTCCACGCGCCGTCGCCGCGCTGCACCGGATGGACATCGACACGACCGGCCCGACGTGGGCGCGCGCCAACGGCCTGCGCATCATCGGCGGCGGCAT
>JBKJXT010000414.1:0-6067 GCA_046716205.1 Actinomycetota bacterium | reverse complement strand
CCGTGGTCGGTGTACTCGTCCAGGCAGAGGTCGGTGATCAAGACCATCTCGTCGCCAATCTCGGCGCGCAGCTCCGCGATCGCGCGCTGCACGATCCCGTCCGCGGCATCTGCCTGCGACCCAGCGGCGTCTTTAGACGCCGGGACGCCGAACAGGATCACCGCCGGGACCCCGAGGCCAGCGATCTCGTTGACCTCTTTGCGCAGCGACTCCAGCGTGTGTTGCACCTGCCCGGGCATCGAGGCGATGGGAGCGGGCTCGGTGATGCCCTCCTTGACGAACAGCGGCGCGATCAGGTCGTCGACGGTGAGCGTCGTTTCGCGCACGAGGCGGCGCAGCGCCGGCGTTGCGCGCACGCGTCGAGGCCTGGAGACGGGGAACATCGGGATGAGGTTAGCCCTTCCGCGGGCGGGGTGTCACCGCGTCCACGACCGCAGCGGCCAGACCGGGGATCGTGTGCGGGTCGGCGACGACGTCGACCTTCATCCCGGCGGCGCGCGCAGCCTTGGCGGTCACCGGACCGATGCACACAACCTTCGCGGACCCCGACAGCGCGCCGCCGACGAGCGCGGAGAACGCGCGTACGGTGCCGCCGCTGGCGAACGTGAGGACGTCGAACCCGCCTTCGATCACGGCGCGCTTCACGTCCGGATCAATCGTGGAGGTAGCGACGAGGCGGTAGGCGACGACACGGTCGGGACGCCAGCCTTTCTTCGCGAGCGCCTCGTCCAGCCCCGGCTCCACCACATCGGCGCGCCACAGCAGGACGCGCCCGTTCCCGCGCGGGAACGCCTCGCCGATCGAGGAGGTCGTGAACGAGGGCGGTACGAGGTCCGCGGTGATCCCCATCGCGCCGAGCGCTTCGGCGGTGCCGGGACCAACCGCCGCCACCAGCGTGTGCCCCAACGCGCGGGCGTCCAGGCCGACGGCGCGCAGCCTTCCGGCCAGCGCGCGGACACCGTTCGCGCTGGTGAGAACTATCCACTCGTACGCGCCGTCGCGCAGCTTCGCCACCGCGCGATCCGAAGCCTTCGTTGAACGCGGCGGCGCGACCCGGATCGCCGGTGCCTCGGTCACCGTCGCGCCCAGCTCGCGCAGGATCCCCGACAGCTCGCCTGCTTGCTCACGGGTTCGCGTCACCAGCACGCGCACGCCCGACAGCAGCCGCGTGTCCCAGCCACCGAGCTCGGACCGCAGCGCGACGGTGTCCCCGACGACGATCACGGCCGGCGCGCCGATGTTCGCGTCCTGAGCTACCTGGGCGATCGATCGCAACGGCGCCCGCACCGTGCGCATCGTCGGCAGCGACGCGTTCTGGACCACCGCGGTCGGCGCATCGGGCGCGCATCCCGACTCGATCAGCCGGCGCGCCACCTCGTCGAGCCGCTCGATCCCCATCAGCAGGATCGCCGTGTCGGCGCGCGCGAGCGCCTCCCAATCGACCGGCGACGACGGCGAGGTATCGTGGGCGGTTGCGACGGCGACTGAGCTGGCGAGCCCGCGGTGCGTCACCGGGATGCCGGCCACCGTCGGACCTGCGAACGCGGACGTGAGCCCAGGCACGATCTCGAAGGGGATCTTCGCCTCGGCGAGCGCGAGCGCCTCTTCTCCCCCGCGACCGAACACGAACGGCTCGCCGCCCTTCAAACGCACCACGGTCTTGCCGGCCAGCGCGCGCGCGACCAGGAGCTCGTTGATCTCGCGCTGGGTTGCGACGCGATCGCGCGGGCGCTTGCCGACGTTGATCAGCTCGGCGCCGGGGCGCGCCGACGCGATCAGGTCCGCGGACACGAGCCGGTCGTACACGACGACGTCGGCGGCGCGCAGCAAGGCGTGTCCTCGAACGGTGATCAGCCCCGGATCGCCCGGACCGGCACCCACGAGGGCGACGGAGCCACGCGTCATCCGCGCAGCGCGGCTTCGATCAGCTCTTCAGCGCCCATCGCTCGCATCCGTTCGGCAAGCTCGAGGCCGACCTTCTCTGGGTCGGAGCCCTCCACCTGATCGGTGAGGATCCGTTTGCCGTCGAGGGATCCGACCAGCCCGCGCAGCCGGACACGGTCGCCGTCGGCTTCGGCCAGCGCGCCGAGCGGCACGGTGCAGTCGCCGCCGAGCGAGATCATGAACGACCGCTCGGCGTCGAAGGCCCTGCGGGTGTTGGGATCCTCCAGCTGGGCGATCGCGTTGCGCATGTTCTTGTCGTTCGCGCGGCACTCGACCGCGAGCGCGCCTTGGCCCGGCGCGGGGAGCATGAGCGTGATCGGCAGGATCTCGGCGACGCGGTCGGCGCGCCCCAGCCGCTTCAACCCGGCGAGCGCGACCACCAGCGCCTGGCACGCGCCGTCGGACATCTTGCGCATGCGGGTATCGACGTTGCCCCTGATCGGTGTGGGAACGAGCCCGCGCTGCAGCGCCCGCAGCTGCACCGCGCGGCGCAACGACGACGTGCCGACCGTCGCGCCGGTTTGCAGGGAGTTGAGTCCGCCCCCGCTGCGCGTCAGCAGCGCGTCGCGTGGATCCTCGCGCTTGGGAACGCCGGCGAGCAGGATCTGGTCCGGCGCGCGCGAGGGAAGGTCCTTCGCAGAGTGCACGGCGAGATCGATCTTGCCGGACAGCAGCGCATCCTGGATGTCGCGTACGAACAGCCCCTTGCCGTCTTCGGGCGGCAGCGGACCCTCCATCATGTCGCCCTCGGTGGTGATCGGCACGAGCTCGAAGTTGCGATGCGTGATCACCTTCGAGATCGCTTGTCGCACTCCCTCGGCCTGGGCGAGCGCCAGCGCGCTCCCCCTGGTCCCGACACGCAACACGCTCCGCGGCATCTACCCCTCCTGATGAACTCCGATGAGCATATTCAAAGCGGCGGAGCGCCGTTCGCGATGCCTAGCCGCGGAGCAGCTCGACGGCGCGCGCGTGCGCCTTGTCGTGCTCGCCCGCGGCAAGCAGCGACATGACGTCGGAATCGACGACCCGGTACCACGCGGCCGCACGCTCAGCCTGCGTGGGCGCGAGCGCAACCTCGTCCTTGAGCCGCCTGATCAACGCGAGGAACGTCGCGTACTCCTCGCCGAGGTCTCGCTCGAGCCGCTCTCGCAGCCGCACGGCCAGCGCGGGCGACGCGCCTCCGGTTGAGATCGCGACGAGGAGATCCCCGCGCCGCACGATCGACGGGGCGATGAAGGTGCTGTTCGGTGGGTCGTCTACTACGTTGACCGGTACGCCTCGCTCGCTCGCCTCTGCGAAGATCGCGTGGTTCACGGCGGGATCGTCGGTGGATGCGATCACGATGGCCGCGCCTTCGAGGTCGCCTGCGCGATAGGCCCGCTCGAGCAGTTCGATCGCGCCATCGGCGGCGAGCACACGCAACGGGTCGGTCGGCTCGAGCGTGACGACACGTACCCGCGCGCCCGCGTCCAGCAGTGACATCACCTTGCGCTCCCCGATCGTCCCGCCACCGATCACGATGCCGAGCCGCCCGTCGAGCACGAGGATCGCCGGGTAACCCGTGGTCATGTCAGGGTCTGGTCGACTTGGATGCGCTCGCGGTCAGCCGCTTGCCGCGCCGCACCGAGTCCAGCGCGGACTTGCGCTGCTCGTAGAACGACAGGATCTGCAGCTCGATGGAGAGGTCTACTTTCCGCAGCGAGACGTCGTCGGGGACCTGCAGCACCGTCGGCGCGAAGTTCAGGATCGACTTCACGCCGGCCGACACCAGCTTGTCGCACGCGTCCTGGGCGGCGGCCGCCGTGGTGGCGATGACGCCGATCGAGACCTCGCGCTCCTTCACGATCCGATCCACGTCGCCGAAGTCCTCGATCGCGAGAGCGTTGACCTTCTGGCCGATCTTCGGCTTGTCGATGTCGAACAGCGCCACGACCTGGAAGCCGCGCTCGCCGAAACCCTTGTAGTTCGCCAGCGCGCGCCCGAGGTTACCCAGCCCGACGATCGCGCAGTTCCAGTCCTGGGTGAGCCCGAGTTCGCGCGAGATCTGGTAGATCAGGTACTCGACGTCGTAGCCGACCCCGCGGGTGCCGTAGGACCCGAGGTAGGACAGGTCCTTGCGGACCTTGGCCGAGTTCACGCCGGCCGAGGCCGCGAGACCCTCGCTCGATACGGTCTCGAGGCCGCGCTCGGTCATGTCCACGAGGCTACGCAGGTACAGCGGTAGGCGCGCCACGGTCGCTTCTGGGATGGCTCGTTCTCTCACGATGGGTAGGGGCTCCTTGTGGTTTTGCGAGCATCCTACGGGGCTTGTGACCGCGGTCACAAACTCGGCGGCCGGCCCTAAGCGATGCGGAGATTGACCTGCCTGCACGCCTTGCAGGTCAGGGCGGCCGTCGCATCCTCGACCAGGCTGGGCGCGCCACAGTAGGTGCACATCCGCTCTTGCAACACGGACTCGCACTGGGCACACGTACCCGCCCGAGTCATCGGGTTCTGGCACACCGAGCACGCCGGGGGGTGGACGTCATAGGCGCAGGTACGGCAGTGGTACAGCGCCCCGGCGCCACCGGTGGTGGACCCCGCAGCGCCGCAGCGCACACACGTGGTCGCGTCCCACCACGACCCGCACCTCGCGCACCGGAACGACGTCGCGCCGGGCGTCGGCGGCTCGCAGCGGGCGCACACGCTTGGACCCAGCGATGCGGCGCGCGCGTCCTCGCCGAACGTCGCCACCGCCTCTTCGTAGGCGACGTTGAGCTCGGTCATGCGACGCGCGGCTTCGTCCTGAAGACTGGGAGGATCCTGCGCGAAGCGGTCGGGGTGTACCAGCTTCGCGAGCTTGATGTAGGCGGCGTGCACGTCCTCGAGGGTGGCCCCCGCCCGCAGATCGAGCACCTCGAACGGGTCGCGGTTCACGTCGCGATGCTCCGCACCGCGCGTCGCACCGCTCGCTCACTGACGCGGCCTTCGGTCACGACGCGCCCGTCCACCGCGATCACCGGCACGCGTAGGTCGTAGGCCGCGTCGTATGCGACCTCGAACTCGACGGCCATCGCATCCAGCATCTCGCGCGCCTCGTCACACAGCGGACAGTTCGGTTTGGAATACAGCAGCACGCGCGCCACCGCTCACTCCTCAGCCTCGTTCGCCGGGGCGGTGCGACGGCTGGCGAGCAGGAACCCGAGGAACATCACCGTGACACCGACGGCGAGCGCGACGCTGAAGGCCGCGCCGTGCGCGACGCGGCGCAGCGCGAACCCGCCGATCGCGACGACCGTGGTGCCCAGCGCGATGAGGATGTTGCCGCGCATCCGGTCCTTCGGCGGCCGCACACCTTTGCGCGATACCGACGTCTTTATCGCGATGCCAACCACGATGAAGAACGGGATGATCGAGTAGTAGGTCAGCAGCGACATCTGCAGCGAGCCGCGTCCCCACACCTCTCGACCCAGCGGGATCGTGTCGGCGGCGCGCAGTACCACCTCGTCCAGGTTGGCCGCGATCACCGACACCGCGGCGTAGCCGGATGCGGCTGTCACCAGCACCAGCGCCGTCACCCCGATCGCCTTGCGGCTCACCAGCGCGATGCTCCCCGCTGCGAGCCACGACACGTTGAGCAGCGCGCCGAACAACCAGAACACGCGGTAGATCGTCGGCGCCCAGCCGTTGGCGACGGCGATCGCGACCATGAGGCTTGCGATCGCGAACTGTGCGAGCGCAACGCCCCAGGCGAGCTGCGCGGTGCCGCGCTTGGACGCGTACTGACGGAACAACAGCGTCGCGAACACGCCACTGACCCCTGTAGCGATGAGGGGGAAAACGATCATGCGTTCTCGGGCGCGGCTTCGTCGACATCCCGCAGCGCGCGACGCAGCACCTTGCCGGTGATCGTGTGCGGCAACGCCGCGGTGAACTCGACCATCTGCGGGCATTTGAAGCGCGCGATCGAACGCTTGCAGAACTCGATGATCTCTTCTTCGGTTGCGCGCTGGCCGGGTTCCAGCACGCAGATCGCCTTGATCGCCTCGCCGGTGTACGGGTGCGGCACCCCGACCACGGCGGCCTCCGCGATCTTGGGATGACGAAGCAGCACGTCTTCGACCTCGCGCGGGTACACGTTGAA
>JBKJXT010000413.1:0-3828 GCA_046716205.1 Actinomycetota bacterium | reverse complement strand
TTGCTTGGTAGCACTGGGACCAGGTCCTGCTGCTCTCGCCATGGCTTGTGGCGCCTTGGACGTGGGCATCGGCAAGCGTCGGGACTGGTTTGCGCGGGGCGCGTTTAACGCGGCTCAGCTTGCGCTTACCGCGACGATTGCTGGGTGGGTGTACGTCGCCGCAGGGGGCCCCGTCGGTCATCTGACAGTCGATGACTTTCCAGGCGTCCTCGCTGCGGTCGCACTTCAAGCATCGGCGTATTTCCTCGTCAACTGCTTCCTTGTTACAACGATTGCCTCGCTCGTCAGACGGATCAACTGGCGTGAGGTGTGGGTCGCCAACTTCCACGGAATCGCAGGACGAACCCTAGCCTTCGCATGTCTGGGGCTGTTGCTTGGTGGTCTGTACCTGCAGATTGGACCATGGGTCATCCTCTTTGTCCTGCTGCCGCTGATGCTTGCCCGCCGAGTCATGCAGGCAACATCGAAAATGCATGAGTCATATGAGGCGATGGTAAGCGGGCTCGTAACGGCCATCGAGGCTAAGGATGCCTACACTCGCGGCCATGCCGAGCGGGTAAGCGAGCTATCAGTTTTGATTGCACGCGAGATGGGCCTCACGGCACGTCGTGTTCGGAGTCTAAGACTCGCCGCGCTCATGCACGACGTCGGAAAGCTGGTTGTATCTACAGCAATTCTGACGAAGCCCGGCAAGCTCACGGATGATGAGTACGAGCACATGAAAGGCCACCCAATCCATGGTTGTGAGGTCATCAGCGAGATCGACTTCCTGAGACATGGGGAAGCGTTGAATGCAGTCCGGCATCACCACGAACGTGTGGACGGTAAGGGATATCCGGATGGACTTCGCGGTGATGATGTCCCCCTGACAGCGCGAATCGTAATGGTGGCGGATGCGTTCGATTCGATGACGTCGACTCGCACTTACAGACTCGCGAAGCCGGTGGACGATGCACTGAGGGAACTCAGGCGATGCGCTGCTACCCAGTTCGACCCCGTGGTGGTCGAGGCTCTGCATAGCGCCATTCAAGACCACGGTTGGAGCGCGGTCCCTGAGCCATTTGCGGCCGAGTTTGCGATTGCGTCGACCTAGATACCACGAGTCGTCTCAAGCCTGATTCGCTCAAGGAAGGCGGGAAGGAGAGTCCTTCGCGAAGTACTCGCCTTCTGCATGATGTTCTCAACGTGCTTGCGAACCGTCCCTACACTCAAGAAGAGGTCTTCCGCTATTTCTCGATTCGTCTTGCCTTCGGTAATAAGCTCCAAGATTTCAACTTCCCTGGGGGTGACTCCGAACGGGAGCTTGGACCGAGGCCGCCCTCGAGGTGCTGGTGCCAACGAATCCAGTCGATCTCGCAAGCGAGCCTCTCGGTGGGTGGCACCCAACCGGCTGTAGATCGCCAGAGCCAACCCGCCTTTCTCGACGGCAAGTCTGCGATCCCCGAGATGTTCAGCAATGAGACTTGCCTCTTCGATGGCCCGCGCGTAGAGGAATGGTGCTTCCGAAGGAGTTGTGAGTTCGGCAAGAAGGAACGAGAGCGCACCAGCTTCGTCACCAGTATGAGCAAGAATGGCGGCGTGCATGCGACTAAGCGCAATGCGCCAGTGCGGCCCATCGTGTTCCAGGCGGTCGAACCCGACGCTAACGAGTTCTTGTGCGCGTTCGGGCTCATCGACCCGCAGCAGACAGTCGGCGAACAGGGCGAAGAAGGCTGGCTGTTCCTGAGGCTCGGTTTCGGCTAGCAGAACTGGAATCGCGCCTTCGACGTAGGGCAGGGCCTCAGTGGGGCGATCACATTCCATCAAGAGCTGAATTAAAGCGAGGTCGCTGTCGGCGCGATGAAGCGCGTTCGGGATTCGCTCTGCAAGTCGGCTTGCTCGGGCAGCGTTGTCGAACCCAGTGCGAAAATCTCCCTGATCAGCACACAGGCGCGCGAGGTTCGAGAGAACGCCCACGAGGTTCCAGTAGTCCCCTCGTGACTCACATAGATCAACGGCGGTCGCTGCGATGGATCTGGCCCTGGACCACTCACCCGCCAACGTGAGCGCCCAGCCGAAGTTGGCCAGAATTCGAGGCGCATAATCCGACTCCTGCGGGCTGGCCGCTGCCGACTCCAGAACTTTCACGGCTTCAAGCAGCTTGCCTTCAAACATCAAGGCCGCACCTAGTTGCCCTCGAATGACGTGGAGAGTATCCGCTGGACCACCTTCTAAGAGCATCGATTCCAATGCGGGCCGGACAACTGGTGTTTGTCCTAGCAGCAACTCCATCATCAAGATCAGGTGACGGCCTCTGAAGTCCGTTTCGGGATCAGCACTAGTCCTCGCCATCTGCGCGTCTTCCAACCCTAAGGCGAAATCGCCCAGTACGCGACGAGCTCGGCCGCGTCCGAGGAGAAGGCGAGCCCTGCGCTCCGGCTCCTCCGTCAATTCAAGAGCTTGCGTGAACCTCTTGACTGCAGTGGCGGGGTCGTGGTTGATGCTTGTGCGTGCGTGTCGCTCATACGCTTGCGCCAATGCCGTGGGATGGTCGCGAACAAGGCCCGCCAGATGTCCATACCAACGTGCCGCCTCCCCGAAGTCACCGGAGTGTTCTGCCTCGGTCGCTGCTCGCTCAACCAGCGCGGTTAGATCCCTCGGTCGCTCAAGCGACTGCAGACCATGGAAGGCTAGTTCTGAGGACTTGACCTCGCTCAGGCCCTCAAGCCGTTGGAGTATGTGCTGATGTGCGGCGGCGCGCTTTGTCGGCCCCATGCTTTCCGCCAGCGACGCCTGATACAGCGGGTGCGCCAACCGGTACGCCAGCGGTTCCGTGTCTGTGCTCACGATGCCAGCCTCGGTAAGGGACGTCAGCACATCCACCAGGCGCGCCTGCTCGAATTCACTGATCGTCTTCACCACTTCGAAGGAAGCATCTCGACCCAAGATGGCCAGCCGCTCCGCAACCTGACGTTCATCCGGCGTCAGGTCAGCCAACCTCACCTTCACCATCTCGTCGAGCGAGCGCGGGGTCGGCGGCTCTACCTCCGACGACAAGGTCGAGTGCCCCGCGACGTTGTTCAGAACGCCGCCATCCCGCCATGCGCGCAACGTCTCTACGGCAAGTAGTGGATTCCCGAGCGTTCGTGCGTGCAGGGTCCTGACCAGCTCGGGCAGGGGAGGCGCGCCCAGCTCCAGGTCGATCAGCGTTTCTATCTCTGCCTCGCCCAGCGGCGTGACATCAACTATGTCGAACCACAGATCCGCGCTCGGCTCCGGGATCGGCGTGCCTGCGCCGTCATCGCGCGCCGTCACCGCAACCATCACCGGACCCTCCACCGTGCGCACCGCCGCAACCAGCAACCCAACCCCATCGGCCGGCGCCCATTGGTAATCATCGATCAGCAACGCAAGCGGCACCCGCTGCGCGGTCTGTTCGATAGCTTCAGCGATCTGGGGAAGTGCGGCGGGGTATTGCTCCGTCGTCGTTGCGCCGCGCAGCGTGTCGACCACTTGACGCAGTGGATCGGGCACCGTCACGCGTCGCTTCTCGCATGCCGCGATCAATCCCGACAGCAGCTCTCCGTTCGGGAACCGCGGCGGCAACCCTGCGGTGGCCGGCGCGCGCACGTACGCGGTGATGAACCCACGCTCCTCGGCGCGCCCGCGCAACCAGCGCAGCAGCGTGGTCTTGCCGATCCCCGGCGGTCCCACCAGCGCCGCCGCGCGTTTCTCGCTCGTGAGCGCCTGATCAAGCATCACATCCAATGCGGCCGTCTCGGTCGCGCGTCCGACGATCTTCAGTTCTGACGTCCGTGGCGGCTCGATCATCGCGCGCCGAATGTAACC
>JBKJXT010000412.1:0-4918 GCA_046716205.1 Actinomycetota bacterium | reverse complement strand
TGAACCTGCACAAGACCTTCGCGACGCCCCACGGCGGTGGCGGTCCGGGCGCAGGGCCGGTCTCGGTGTCCGAGCGGCTCGTGCCGTTCCTTCCCGGGCCGCGTCCGATCCAGGACGCCGACGGGTCCTACCGCTGGGATGCCGGCGACGAGCGCTCCATCGGGCGCGTCCACGGCTTCCACGGCAACTTCGGGATCCTGGTGCGCGCCTACGCCTACATCAAGGCGCTCGGCCAGGAGGGCCTACGTCATGTAAGCGAGCGCGCGGTGCTGAACGCGAACTACCTCGCCGCGAAGCTGCGTGACACCTACGACCTCGCGTACCCGGACTCGCAGCCGATGCATGAGTTCGTGCTGACCGCGCGCAAGCAGAAGGCCCGCGGTGCGCGCGCGATGGACCTCGCCAAGCGCCTGATCGACCATGGGGTGCACCCGCCGACGGTGTACTTCCCGCTGGTGGTCGAGGAGGCGATGATGGTCGAGCCCACAGAGACCGAGTCGGTCGAGGTCCTCGATGCGTTCGTGGACTCGATGCTGGCAGTCGACGCCGAGATCGAGTCGAACCCGCAGGCGCTGCGCGATGCGCCGCTGACCGCACCGATCTCGCGCCCCGACGAGGCGCGCGCCGCACGGGACCTGCGCGCCCGCTGGCACCCGCCGACGGTGCCGCACGAGGCGGATCTGGAAGGCCCGGAGGCGAAGCCCTCGATCTAGGGTGCATACCGCATCAGTATGCGGTATGCTTCGGAGTCGGGGAGTGATCGCCATGCCGAAGTGGATCCAGGTTGGAGATGTGAGCTTCGGGTCCAAGGACGGGCCGACGACCACGCGTATCACCGTGACGTTGCCGACGCCGCTGGCCGACGAGCTCGCACGCGAGGCTTTCGATCGGCGCAAGGGGGCCAGTGTGTCCGGGATCGTCAGAGAGGCGGTCACCGAATACTTCGCACACCGCCAGGACGAGGGTCTGCCTGGCTTCGTGGGCATGATCGACGCGCCGGACATCGATCCCACCACGTCTGAGCGGGTGGAGGAGATCATCGCCGAAGACTTCTCGCACGGAGACCCCGACCGCGGATGATCCTCGACACGGGCATCCTGATCGCGGCTGCGATCAAGGCGGACCACTACCACGAGGCGGCGAAGGGAGTCTTGGGCAGTCGTGGACCAAAGGTGATCCCCGAGCCGGTGATCGGCGAGACCTGCTACATGCTCGCGCGGTTCTCCGCAGCAGCTGAGACGGAATTCGTGCGTTGTCTGCTGACGCGCACCTTCGTCGTGGAGCCGGTCACCAGGGCCGACCGGGAGCGCATCGTTGAGTTGCTGACGTCGTATCAGGATGCGCGCCTCGGCTACGTGGATGCCTCGGTGATCGCTATCGCGGAGCGGGCGGGGGAGACGGTGATCGCCACGCTGGACCGCCGCGACTTCTCGATCGTCCGACCGAAGCACGTCGAGGCCTTCACCCTGGTGCCGTAGTCGCCGCGGCCGGGCGTAGGCCCCGCCTCCAGCCCGTCGAACACTTTTGCTGCGTTGAGTCCGGATACGAGTAGTTCCGCATACAAAGCGCTATGACCTGGGGGGAGGGCGCCGTCAGGGCCTGCTTCAGGTCAGTTTACATAACAGATATTATCGCCGTTGAGACGGATGCCGAGAGGGCCTGATCAAGCCCGGAGGCGGTCCAGCGCCTTGAGCGTCGCGGCGTGCAGCTCCTTGTCGATCGCCTCGTCCACCTTCGGCGGGTCAGACTCTGCGGCTACTCCCTCGACCGCGATCATCAGAATCGTGCTCCCGACGCGGTAGAACAGGACGGTCTCGTACCCGTTGGCGTCGCGCAGCTTGCCGTCCACGATCGCTTGAAACTTGAAGCGGATGACTGCCTCGAGGGTATTCCCTCGGCCCGAGTCGTCGACCTTGTCCACTCGCCAGGAGGTGGTCTCGTCTGTCTCTTTCGCTACGCGCGTCTTCTCGGCAGCCCGGCACGCGCTCCACTTCGAAGAGCGAAAGGCACTGATGGCCGACCGTGCCGCCACCTCGTCGGCGAATCCGAACCCATCCGATGTCACGTACCGGGTCGCCGTGCCTCTTTGGAAGATGGCGCCGTCGATGACAGCGCGGAAGGCATCGGAAGCGATGCCGCCGCTCGGCTCGACTGCACAGCCGATGCGCGAGTTCGGACCCACGTCGCGCAGGAAGCCCGTTGCTGCGCGGAACTCCTTCCATCGGCGGCCGAAGTCCGCCTTCGTCAGTACTGCCTTGGTCGCCTCTCCGGCCGCAGCCGGGTCGACGGATGGCAGGGGGATGCGCGGAGTGGAGGTCGGGCTCGGCGTCGCTCCGTCTCCGGCCTTCGTGTTGCCTCCCCCACTACACGCCATCGACATCGCAGCGAGAACGCAGAGGGGGATCGAAAGAACGGATCGCGGTCGCACGTTGGATGATCCTCTCGTCGTGGGGTTCGCGGCCGCCGAAAGCCATCCCGCACTCCCCGCATCAACGCGAGGGTACTCCCCGCCCCGACCGGTCGGGGAAGAGGGTCGGTCCTCCCGCTACGCACACGGATCCTCGGCTGCGCCGGACGGCTCAGCTGCCCGTCGGTGGGTCAATCTCTGGTTCTTCAAGCAGCAACGCGAACGACTCGCGGTCGGGCGCGCCCTCCACGTCGACGGCGACGAACCCGTGGCGCAGGTAGAAGGCGCGCGCCGGCTCTCCGCCGACCACGTCGCGCGCGAAGGTCGTCACGCGGATCTCCGGCTGGGTCGTCAGCTCGACAACGTGGCGCAGCAATGCGCTGCCGATCCCACGCCGTTGCCACCGGCGCGCCACCGCGAGCCATCCGATCTCGTTCGCGTTGGGCCGCCACAGCAACGCGCCGGCCAACGGGATCCCGGGCCCGCCCCAGTTCTCCCGCACGCAGTACGCCGTGCCCCCGGCCACCTTGCGCTCCAACGTCTGCCGGAACGCCTCGTCGCGTGACATCGGCGCGCCGAACAGATCCTCGACCTCTCGCGCCAGATCGAGCCACGCCGGGATGTCCTCGGGCGTCGCGGGCACCACGGTGGTCGTGTCGGAGGCGAACGGATCCGCCGAGCGTCGCTCCGGTCCGCGCTCGAGCCACGCCCACTCCACCAGCGTGGTCTCCCCAGCCGGCCAGCCGTCGCGCTCGCAGGCTACGATGAAGCTCGCGAGCGAGCGTGGGATCACCCGAACCTGTTCCAGGCGCGAGAGCTCGATCCACACCGGGGTATAGGAACCGCTCCAGGCGCGCGTGTGCTTGAACTCGCGCCCGTGACCTTCGCCGAACGTTCCGCCGCTGACGCGGGCGCGCCAGTAACGATGTTCGCCCGGCGTGCGCATCCGCGCGACCGAGGTGCCGATCAGCTCGACCTCGACGCCGAGCTCCTCGTGCGCCTCGCGCATGGCAGCTTCCTCGTAAGTTTCGCCGGGGTCTACTCCCCCGCCGGGGAAGACGTAGTAGTGCAACCCCGGGCGCGTACGCTCGATCATCGCGACGCGGTCACCCTCGATGAGGATGACGCCGGCGCGGCCCCTCATCGCACCCGACGCGGCTTGGTCGCACGCGCGTCCAGCTCCGCGATCAGCTTCTTCGGCGCGATCGCGCGGTAGCTCTCCTCGATCCAATCCTCCAACAGACCGGCGGGAACCTTGGTGCCGCGCGTGACCGTGATCGAGACCCAGCCGGCGCGCCCCAGGCCGTACCCGGTCGGCTCCGCCCAATCGAAGGCGAGAGCTTGCTCCGCGGAATCGGGAAGCTTCACGCTCATCCCGAAGCCGTCGTCGGTCGGCAGACCAAGGAAGACGAACACCTTCTTGCCGACCTTGGCGACGCTCTCGCCCCAGGGGTTGTCCTCCCACGCGCCGGGCATCCCGAAGGCGATCGTGCGCAACCCTTCGGCGCGCTTGCGGATCGGCGTACTCAACGCGCGACGCTCCGTGCGTGCGGCGCACGCGGCGCGCGCTTCAACAGCAGTGCCCACCCGGTGACCTTCGCGGCGGCTTCGAACACGATCGCGCGTGACATCTTCGAGGCGCCCTCGCGCCGTTCGCTGAACGTGATCGGGATCTCGGCGATCCGGAACCCCAGCGCCCACGCGCGCCATGCCATCTCGATCTGGAAACCGTATCCCTCGCTGCGGATCCGTTCGAGCGGCAACGTCTCCAAGACCTCGCGCCGGTACGCCCGGAATCCGCTGGTGGAATCCCGCAGATGGAATCGCAGCACCGTTCGCGCGAACACGTTGGCGCTGCGCGACAGCAGCTCGCGCGCCCGCGACCAGTTCGTGGTCGCACCGCCGAGCACGTAGCGCGATCCGATCACGAGGTCGGCACTCGACGTGCCGTCGATCAAGCGCGCGACATCAGCCGGGTCATGTGAGAGGTCCGAGTCCATCTCGATGATGACGTCGTAGCCGCGCGACAGCGCGTCGGCGAACCCGGCGAGGTATGCGGGCCCGAGCCCCTCCTTGTGGCTGCGATGCAGCACCCGGATCCTGGGCTCGTCCGCGGCGATACCGTCAACGATCCCGCCGGTCCCGTCGGGGGAATCGTCGTCGACCACGAGGATCTGTGCCCCCGGCGAAGCCGCGAGCACACGCTGGACCACCTCGGCGATCGTGCCGGCTTCGTTGTAGGTGGGGAGTACCACACAGGCGCGCACTACTCCCCTCCCCTCTTCCGGCGCGCGGACAGCGACCGCATGAACGGCGCGACCGCGAACGCGAGCGCGCCCAGCACGAACGCGAGCTCGACCTGCGAACCATATCGGGTGAACGGCGTGAGCCCGTCGCTGAGCGGGAGCTCGGCGCGCAGCACGGCCGGAGTGAACAGCGGCGCGGTCTGCAGGATCCTCCCCGTCGGCAGGATCAACGCGGAAACGCCCGCGATCGCGTTGTGCACGACGG
>JBKJXT010000411.1:0-10634 GCA_046716205.1 Actinomycetota bacterium | reverse complement strand
TCCCACCGCCCGGGCGAGGGAAGCCGGACGGTCCCCCATCGTGAGGATGACGACGCTTGCCTTCACGCGCGCAGGCGGTTCGACGCGAGGATGCCGACGAGATGGCCAACGAACTCGTAGATCGCAGCCACCAAGAACGTCACCACGACCACACGTGTCGCGGTGTGATCGTTGCGCATGCTGTCGCTGATCTGTGCGCCGAGGACGATCAGCGACGCCTCGATCGACAGCAGCATGCGGTGCGCCGGGATCAGGCCGGCGACGCTGCGCAACGTAGCGAGAACTCCTCCGCGTGGGCGAGCCGTGTCCTGGTCGTCGTTCAACGGGGGCATGCCGGCCTTCGCGCGCGCAGCCTCGACGAGGTCGGTCAGTAACTTCGCGAGCACGTGGATGAGTGCTGCCAGGGTGCCGAGCATGATCCAGCCCCGGTCCGGCGGCAAGATGATCCCGGGGCACAGGTCCATCGTGCACACATGGTGCGCTGCGGGGATGCTTACCGTGACGATGATGCCGGCCTCGACCACGAAATGCCCCAGGCGGTCCAGGAAGATCCCCGTCGCGCCGGTCGTGCCGGTCACCCGCGCCATCTCCCCGTCCGAGCAATCGAGCAACAGGTACAGCTGGACCAACAGAGCACCGACCACCGCGCCGAACAGCGTCCCGTACTTGAACGAGTACGCGCCGGCCGCGCCGACGAGCATCATCAGGAACGTCACCGCGTTCGCACTCAGCCCGGTGCGCAACAGCGCGAAGGTCACGTACGGCGAGACACGCCGCATATACAGGAGCCCGGCCCAGTGCTCGGCATTGCGGCGCGCCAGCAACCCGGGGGGTTGCCCCAGCGCCCGCAGCTCAGCGACCGAAAGCTTCGATGAAGGCATCGACCCGCTCCCGCGCCTGTCCGTCGTCCATCGCCAGATGCTCCAGGATCGTGTAGCGATCGGGCCGCGTCTCCGGCGCCTTGACCACCGCCGCGGTGAACTGCGCCGCGCTGAGCCCGAGATCGCCCGGCACGCGCGGCAGCCCGTACCGGCGCAGGCATGCGTCCAACGGAGCTAGGGACGGGTCCTCGCGCAGCCACGTCGCGAACAACGCGCCGAGCGCCGCCTGCTCGCCGTGATTGGCCGTCCCGGGATACAGCGAGTCGATCGCGTGCGAGATCTCGTGGCAGGCACCCGAACAGGGGCGCGAGGAACCGGCGGCGACCATCGCCATCCCGCCGAATACCAGCGCCTCCGCGAGTGCCCGCAGGAACGTCGCCGACTCGATCGGGTCCGAGCGGTACAGCATCGCCTCGCTCGCGGTGCGCGCCATCGCGGCGGCGAGTCCATCCACGACCTCGCCGCGCTCGCGCGACGCGAGCTCCCAATCCGCGATCGCGCTGAGGTTCGACAGCGCGTCACCCAGGCCGCTGCGGGTCAGCGCCGCCGGGCTGCGAGCCACGTAGTCCAGATCCACCACGACCGCGATCGGCAAGTGCACGCCGAAGGATCCCTTCGCGCCCGCGGACTCAAGCACCGCGACCGGCGATGCCAGCCCGTCATGGGCGAGCGAGGTCGCCACCGACACGAACGGGATACCGATCATCGACGCCGCGTACTTCGCCACGTCCAGTGTCCCGCCGCCGCCGATCCCGACAACAGCGTCGTAGAAGGAACCGCGCAACGACTCGACCAGCTCGCGCGCGGAGTCCATCGAACCACCGGACACCGTGAACGACGGCGCACCCGGCAGCGAGGTCTTCAGGCGCGCCGCGATCTCCTCGCCGAGCCCCACTCCGACGACGATCGCGACGTCGCCGCGCGCCGAGATACGCCCGTCGGCGAGCAATGCGTCGAGACGCTCGATCGCGCCGGGCGAGATCTCCACCGCCACCGGCGCTGACAGCGTGCGGGCTAGTAGAGGCACGCGATCTCCTGCGCTCGTGCGAGGTCGGCGTGGTTGTCGACCTCGACCCAATCCACCTCGCCGATCGAGGCGGTCCGAACCTCCCCGCCACGCTCGGCGTACAGCTGATATCCGTCCTCATAGTAGAGGGTCGTGTCGGCGGTGAACGTGTCCTCGAGTGCCTTCGCAAGGTCCAAGGCAGCCGAAGGTTCGATCACCGTGAGCCCGATGTACTCGCCGTTCACCGCGGCGGGGTCTTGCCCCTTGTGGATCCGCACGAGTTGCCCGTCGGCGTCCAGGAGCACCTTCATCTCCTCCTCGCCGAGCGTCTTACGGTCATCCAGCGCCAGCAGCACGCCCGGTCCGCGCGCCTTCAGCAGGGTCTGCTCGACCGAGGCGGGATGCACGGTGTCGCCGTTGACCACGATCGCGCCCTCGGCGAACACATCGCGCGCGAGCCACAGCGAGTACGCGTTGTTCCACACCGTGGCCTTGTCGTTGTCGATCAGCGTCAGCGAGACGCCGTGGCGCGTGCGCAGCGCATCGGCGCGCGATGCGATCGCTTGCGCGCGGTAGCCGATCACGACCGCGATGTCGGTGATGCCGGCGGATGCGAGGTTACCCAGCGCGATGTCCAGGATCGTGATCGAGCCGTCGACGGCCAGCAAGGTCTTGGGAACGGTGTCGGTCAGCGGGCGCAGACGCCTGCCCTCCCCGGCCGCGAGCACGATGCCTCTCACTCGTCTCCTTCAAGGTTCGCACCGGGGATGGAGGTGGCGCGCAGCCAGCTCGACACGCTCTCGCCGACGAATAGCCCGGCCAGCCACAGCGTCATCAGGATCAGCCCGGCGTGCAACGCGTTGATCGCGGCGAGTCCCGCGACCGCCGCGATGCGCAGCTCCCAGCCGAGTCCGGCGAGCGTGACCCATCGCGGGAGGAACTCCGTGCGATGCCGCTGCCGGTAGACGATGTCGTAGTGGTGGAACGCAAGCGCTCCCAGCAGCGCGAACGCGAGCGGCAGCTCGCCTGGATCGGTCTGTCGCACGATCGCGAGGATCGCGCCGTACTCGACGAGGCGTATGACCGGTGGCACGAGCCAGCCGAGTCGCGTGGTGCCGGCCCGAGGTCGCGCGAAGAGCCCCGCCACCGGCCCGTCGTCGCGGTAGGCCGTCAGCACGTTCATGCGACCGACCTCAGGACGCGCCCGCCGGTGGTGTACAGGGTCGCGAGCGCCCCCCACAGCAGCACGACCACGAACACTTCGCGCGCGCCGGCGAACGCCGCGACGAGCGAGATGACGGCGAAGCGCTCGCCGATCGGGAACGCGATGGAGCGCTTGATGTAGCGCAGGAACGCGATGCGGTCCGCCTTGCCCAGCGCACCGACCGCCGCGCGCGCGGCCGAGGCTTCCGCACCGCCGCCCACGTCGTCGAGTCGCTGCTCCATCGGAAGGACGCGCGCCTCGGTCCGGCGCAGGTTCGCGGCGTACGAGAAGTCGACCATGTGTCGGAACACCTGCAACCCCAGTGCGATCGTCGCCAGCGTCCACAGCGAGGACCCGCCAGCCGCCAGCCCGGCGAACGCGGCGACCTCCTTGGTGCGATCGAACACCGCGTCGAGCCACGCGCCGCGCGCCGAGAACTGCAGGGTGTAGCGCGCCAGCTGCCCGTCGACGCAGTCGAGGACGAACGAGGCCAGCAGCAGGATCGCGCCGATCACCAGCCACGGTCGGCTCCCGCCCCAGAAGGCAAGCGCGGCGAGCAGCCCCACCACCAGCGAAATCACCGTGACCTGGTTCGGGCTGAAGCCGATGTGCGCAGCCAGGCGCGCGAGGTGGCGCGAGTACGGACTGACGAAGAACGTGGTGAAGAACCCGTCCTCGGACTTCACCGCCGATCGCAGCACCACAGCGTCCTCGTCCACTGCCGCCATCGCAGCCTGCGCAGCATCGACGTCGGCGGCCTCGGTGGCATGACGCCAGGTGAGCTCTCGGACCTCGGCCTGCGGCATCGCGACGCCGCTGCGCAACATGCCGACCAGCACGACCGAGAGAACCGGATGCACGATGCGCTCGGTCCACGGCTCGCCTCGCCGCATGCTCGCCGCGATCGACTGTGCGACCGATGCGAACCGCTCGCGCTCGGTCCCTGCGACCTTGAGGACACCCGCGAAGCACCCAGTGGGACGCGCGACCGTGTGACACGGCGAGCCGGCGCTGACGACGCGCCCGTATTCGACGCGGAGATCGGCCGGCTCGGGCAGGCCCAGAACCCCGCTGGGCACGCGCGGATCACCGGCGGTGCGCGCAAGCACGGCGCCGTGCCCGACCCACGACGCGTCGGCGACGAGCAGCAGGTCGTCATCGCTGCGTGCGATGGAGGCGATCGCCTCGAGCTCGTCGGCGGGTGTATGCGCAACCAGGACACGGTTCCCGCCGGACAGCTTCGCCACGACGTCGGCGTCCGCCGGCCTCGCGATGACCGCGACGTCACGCGCACCGGCCTCACGCGCTTGGCGCGTCATGCGCGCGACGAGCGACTCCTGTCCGGCGATCAGCAGCGCCGCGGTGCCCCGGCCGAGAGCTGCCGGCCCGGTCGCGAGCAGGAGTGCCGTCGTCACGCGTTGCGCGCCAGGTCGGCGTCGTAGGCCGCCAGCGCCTCGTCCGGCGTGCCGTCGAACACCAGCTCACCCTGGCGTAAGTAGATCGCACGGTTGCAGAACCGTCTGATGTCTGCGTCGCTGTGCGACACCACGACGATGGTCTTGCCGCTGTTGAATCGTTCCTGCACCACGTCGTAGCTCTTCGATCGGAATCGCTTGTCGCCGACCGCCAGCACCTCGTCGATCAACAGGATCTCGTGCGGGAGCTGCGCTGCGATCGCGAAGCCCAAGCGCACGCGCATGCCCGAGGAGAAATGCCGCAACGGCGTATCGAGGAACTTGCGAACCTCCGCGAAGTCGACGATGGCGTCGAACCGCTCGTCGATCTCGACCTCAGCCAGACCGAGTATCGTTGCGGACAGGTAGACGTTCTTGCGCGCGGAGAGGTCCGGATGGAACCCCGCGCCGAGCTCGATGAGTGGCGCGACGCGCCCGGCAAGGGCGACGCGTCCTTCGTCGGGGAGCAAGACGCCGGCGATCAGCTTGAGCAGCGTGGATTTGCCACTACCGTTGCCGCCGATGATGCCCAGCGACTCTCCCTGCTTCACCTGGAACGAAACGTTGCGTAGTGCCCAGAACTTCCCGCCCGGCAGCGCTTTCGCGCCGTGGATGAAGAAGTCCCGGACCCGCATGCGCGCGCGGCGGTTGATGGAGAACTCGATGCCGACGTCGTCGACGTCGATGGGGATCGGGGGGGCGAGGATGGTCATATCTCCTTCAACACCGCTGGCTCTGCTCGCAGGAACACGACCCATCCGACCACCAGCATGACGAGGGCGAAGGCCGCTGAGTAGACGACCGAGCCCCACCCTTGGAACAGCTCCGGGTACCACACCGCGTGGTAGAGCTCCATGACGCCGACCAGCGGGTTCAAGTTGAGGTAGCCGCGGAACTCGTCGGGGACGTTCGCCAGCGGATACAGGATCACCGACAGGTAGAACAGCACGCGGATCATCGGCTTCACGAGCCTCTCGACGTCACGCAGGACGGTGTTCGCGGCCGACAGGAACAGCGCGATCCCCGTGAGCATGACCGCCTGGATCACGACGGCCAGCGGGAACGCGACGAGGTACGCGCTCGGCGCGCTCTGGGTGGCGAGCGCCATGAGGACCATGACCCCGAGACTCAATAGGAACTCGATCGACTTCGTCGTCACGAGCACCAGCGGGAAGATCTCGCGCGGCAGGAACACCTTCTTGATCAAGGTCGCGTTGCTCTTGATCGCCGCGGTTGAGCGGGACATCACGACGTTGAACCACGTCCACGGCAGGATCCCGGCGACGAGGAACAGGATGTAGGGATCGGTGCCTGCTCTGATGCCGCGCGCCTGGCTCCCGAACATCTTGCCGAAGACGAACCAGTACACCCCCACCAGTAGCAAGGGCTCCAGCACGGACCACACGTAGCCAAGGATGTTTGCCTCGTATTTCACACGCAGATCTTCGCGCACGATGCGCTTGAGGACGTTGCGGCGTTGGTATATCTCACGGATCCGTCGGGCGATCAGCGGGAAGTACCCGTCGGCGCGCGCTTGGCTGTAGGTCTGCAGCCGCAAGTGATCGACCGCCGGTCGCCCCGCCAGCAGCCCCAGCCCCCATCCGACGTGCATCACCGGCAGCACGATCGGCAGCAGCAGCGCGGAGAGATCCCGGCGGCGCGCGAGGTTCCATATGGTCGACGACGCCAGCGCGACGATGTACAGCCCCGGCACGATCACACCGAGGAGGCGCCATGGCGTCAGTGCGAGCACAACCGAGGCGAGCAGTGCCACAACGAACACCGGCGGGACGAGCTGGCGCCAGCGAACAGCGCCGGGGTGTAGTCGGAAGGTCTCGCGCTTCCACGCGCCGGAGGTGAAGTACTGCTTCCACAGACCCGCGAGCGTCGTGCGCGGCTCATAATCGACGCGCAGCTCGGGGCTGAAATAGACGATGCCACCGGCTTCGCGCAGCCGGAAGTTGAGCTCGGAGTCCTGGTTGCGCTTGAGCGCCTCGTCGAACATCCCCACGCGTTCAAGCGCGTCTCGCCGGAACACTCCGAGGTACACGGTGTCCACGGGACCCGGCTTGCCCCCGAGATGGAAGCGCGCGTCGCCGACCCCCATCGGCGTCGACATCGCGCGCGCGATCGCGCGCTGCATCAGCGACCGTCCGCGGGCGACCTGCATGCCGCCGACGTTCACCGCGCCGGTCTCCCCCAGCAGCGCGACCGAACGCGAGACGTAGCCTGGCGGCAGGATCGCATGCCCGTCACAGCGCACGATCACCTCCCCGGTCGATGCGCGGATGGCGGCGTTGAGGCCGGCCGGCGTGGTCCCGGTGGGGTTGTCGATCAGAGCCACCCGTGGGTCATCCGCGGCCAGGCGCGCAACGACGTCGCGCGTGTCGTCGGTCGACATCGCGTCGGCCACGACGATCTCCCGGATGCGCGGATAGTCCTGCTCCATCGCCGAGCGCACGGCAGCCTCGATGCCGGCGCCTTCGTTGCGGGCCGGGATCACGACGGAAACGGCGGGTGCCCAACCAGGGTGAGTGGCGGGTCGGGCGTCGGCGGTGTTCGTGGTGTCTCTCATGGAGGTGGCGGCCGAGATCGGTCCGCTCACAGATGATAATGCCCGACGGGGCGCGCCGAGCCGAATCGCGGTTAGGAGGTCCGATCGCCGACGAACTCGACCAGGCGCGCGAGCGCATCGCGTCCCGGCCCGGCGCGCACGCCCGACAGCGCGTCGAGCGCGCGCTGCTGCCATCCTGCGACGGCTTGCCGGGCCAGCTCCACCGAGCCGTTCGAGCGAAGCAACCCAAGCGCGCCGTCGACGTCGCGCGCCTGAAGGGCAACGCGAAGCTCGGCAGCACCAGGCACGCTGCCCGCGAGCGTCTCGAGCACGGGCAGGGTCAGGAAGCCGGCGCGAACGTCGGTCCCTGGCGTCTTTCCGAACTCGGCCTCGTCGGCCACGATGTCCAAGATGTCGTCGGCGAGCTGGTAGGCCATCCCGGCCGCCCGACCGTAGGCGGTAACGGCCTCGACCTCTGTCGGCGGCGCGCCGGCGAGGTGCGCGCCAAGGTGACATGAGGTTGCGATGAGCGACGCGGTCTTGCGCGAGATGACTTCGAGGTAGCGCTCGGGCGTGTTCTCCTGGCCCTGGTAGGCGGTCTCGATGATGACGCCCTCGCACAGCTCGGCCACGGTGTCCGCCAGCCGGCGGGAGGTGTAGGTCCCCAGGTCGGTCGCGAGCCCCGACGCGCGCGCGAACAGGAAGTCGCCGGTGAGGACCGCGATCGAGTTCCCGTACTTCGCGTTCACCGTCGGCACGCCGCGGCGTATCGAGGTCTCGTCGATCACGTCGTCGTGGTACAGGGTCGCCAGGTGCGTCAGCTCGATCGAGGCTGCGCAGTCGATGAGGCGCGCCTCGTTCGCGTCACCGAGATGTCCCGACAGCAGCACGAGCATCGCGCGGAACCGCTTGCCGCCGGCGCGGATGAGGTGCCCCGCCGCCTCCTGCACCAGCATCTGATCCGAGCGAACGACCTCGATCAGACGCTCCTCGACGCGCTCGAGACCCGGTCGCAGATCGATGTCGATGATGCTCAGCGGGTCGCGCGCGGGATCCATGGCGCCAAGCTTATCCCGTGAAGATGGATGCCTGGCGCGCGAGATCCATCAAGCCCTGCGGATACACGCCGATCGCGATCGTCGCGAAGGCCGTCACGCCGAGTGCGATCGTGGAGGGAACGGTCAGCCCGACGGTCGCCACCTCGCCGGAGGGTTCCTGCAGCCACATCACGACGATGAGGCGGATGTAGAAGAAGCTGGCGATGACGCTCGCGATGATGCCCGCGATCACCAGCGGCGTCTCGCCGGCGACCACGGCGGCCTGGAACACGAAGAACTTGCCCATGAAACCCGCGGTGGGCGGGATGCCGGCGAGCGACAGCAGGAACAACGTCATCGCGCCGGCGAACGCGGGATGGCGCTGCCCGAGCCCTGCCCAGGATGCGATCTCGAGGCGCTCCATCCCGGCCGGAGCGCTGACCATCACCGCGGCGAACGCGCCGAGCGCCATGATCGCGTAGACCAAAAGATAGAACAGCGCTCCCGCCAAACCTTCTTGGTTCGCCGCGACGAGACCGATCAGCACGAAGCCCGCGTGCGCGACCGAAGAGTAGGCGAGCATCCGTTTCACGTCCGACTGCGCGATCGCCAGCAAGCTCCCGAAGACCATCGTGATCACCGCGATGAGCCACAACGCCGGTCGCCAGTCCCAGGACAGGTCCCCGAGGCCGACCAGGAACACGCGCAGCAGCGCGGCGAACGCGGCCGCTTTGGTTCCGGCCGACATGAACGCAGTGACGCTCGTCGGCGCGCCTTGGTAGACGTCGGGGGTCCACATGTGGAACGGGACGACGGCAACCTTGAACAGGAACCCGACCGCGAGCATCCCCATGGCGACGAACATCAGGCGCATGTTCACGCCGGTGCCGCCGATCGTCTCCGCGATCTTGGTGAGGTTCGTCGACCCCGTCGCGCCGTACGTCAGTGCGACCCCGTACAGGAAGATCGCGCTCGAGAACGCGCCGAGCAGGAAGTACTTCAGCGATGCTTCCTGCGCGCCGGCGTCGCGCCGCGCGATCCCGACCATGATGTAGAGCGCGAGCGACAGAACCTCCAGCGCGACGAACATCAGGATCAGGTCGTGCGACTGCGCCAGCAGCATCATCCCGGCCGTCGCGAACAGCAGCAGCGGGTAGTACTCCACGCGATGGATCCGGCGCTCGCGGAGGTAGTGGTAGCTGATGAGCGTCACGATCGCAGCGGTGAACAGCAGGATCATGTTGGTGAACAACGCGACGCCGTCGATCGCCACCATCCCCTGCATCCCGATGAGCCGGCGCCCGGCGAGGTCGAAGGTCAGGTAGCTCGCGCCCCCGATCGCCAGGAGCGTGATCGTTGCAAGGACGACGCGACTGACCTGTCGCCAGGCCGCGGCGACCATCAGCGCGAGCACCGCGCCGCCTGCCATCGTCATCACGGGGCCGATCGTGCGCCAGGCGATCTCGGGCGAGTGGTCGATGGGCATCCGCTACTTCCCTCCCCCGGCCGCTTGTCCGTCGCCGGACTGCTGCACGCGGGAGACCACGCGCGAGATCGACGGCTCCATCCGGTCGAGCAATGGGCGGGGCCACAGGCCCGTGATCACGATCAACGCGAGGACGGGCGCGAGCAGCAGGATCTCTCGCTTGTCGAGGTCACGAACGTGCCTGTTCTCTTCGTTGGTGATCGGCCCGTGCATCGTTCGCTGGTAGGCCCACAGCAGGTACACCGCGGCCAGGATCACGCCGAGCGAGGCGAGGATCGCCCACAGCTTGTTCACGGTGAAGGTCCCGACGAGCACGAGGAACTCCCCGACGAATCCGTTCAGGCCGGGGAGCCCGAGGCTCGACAGCACGACGAGGAGGAAGATCCCGCTGAACACCGGGATCGTCTTGGCGAGCCCACCGAAGTCCTCGATCAAGCGTGTGTGCCGTCGCTCGTAGAGCATCCCGACGAGCAGGAACAGCGCGCCGGTGGAAAGGCCGTGGCTGATCATCTGCAGGCTTGCGCCCTGCACGCTGGTGACGGTGAACGCGAAGATGCCGAGTACGACGAAGCCGAGATGGCTGACGCTGGAGTACGCGACGAGGCGCTTGAGGTCCCGCTGCATCAGGGCCACCAGCGCCCCGTAGATGATCCCGACGATGGCGAGCGCGACGATCCACGGCGCGAAGTCGCGCGCGGCGCCGGGGAACAGGCCCACGGCATAGCGCAGGAACCCGTAGCCGCCGAGTTTCAGCAGGACCCCGGCCAGCATGACCGAGCCGGCCGTCGGCGCCTCGGTGTGCGCGTCGGGCAGCCACGTGTGGAAGGGGAACAGCGGGATCTTGATCGCGAACGCGGCGAAGAACGCGAGGAACAGCAGCTGCTCGGTGCCTTGCGAGAAGCTCAACGTCGAGATCTCGGCGAAGCTGAAGGTGAAGTGCCCCAGCTGCTGGCGCGCCTGGAACGCCAGCACGAGGATGCCGCTGAGCATGAGCAGCCCGCCGACGAGGGTG
>JBKJXT010000410.1:0-6854 GCA_046716205.1 Actinomycetota bacterium | reverse complement strand
GTCTCCCCCGCGGTTGACTCAGACGTCGCGCGCGATCAGGTCGTCGTAGGTTTCACGCCGGACAAGCGTGCGCGCCTGGCCGTCCTTCACGGCGATGACGGCCGGCCGGCCGAACCGGTTGTAGTTCGACGCCATGCTGTAGCCGTACGCGCCGGTCGCGGGCACCGCGATGATGTCGCCGCGAGAGATCGACGACGGGAGCTGGACGTCGCGGATCAGGATGTCGCCTTGCTCGCAGTGCGCCCCGGCGATCGTCACGAGCCGGTCGGCTGCCTCGTTGCCCTTGTTCGCCAGCAGCGCCTCGTACCGGGCTCCGTACAGCGAGGGCCGGATGTTGTCGCTCATCCCGCCATCCACCGCGACATAGGTGCGGATCCCGGGGATGTCCTTGATCGAGCCGACCCGATACAAGGTGACGGTCGAGTTGGCGATCAGCCATCGTCCGGGCTCGACCGCGAGTCGCGGAACCGGAAGGCCGAAGCGCGACATCTCTTCGGCGACCTTCGCGCGCACCTCGGTCGCGAAGGTCTCGACGCGCGCCGGGAAGTCTCCGCGCGTATAGGCGATCCCGAGACCCCCGCCGAGATTCAGCTCCGCAGCGACCAGGCCGGTGGCGTCGCGCACCGACGCGCAGAACTCCGTGAGGATCTCGACCGTACGCAGGAACGCCTCGACGCCGGTGATGTTCGAGCCGATGTGGGAGTGGAAACCGGCGATCTCGAGGTTGGTCAGGTCGCGGCCGCGCTTCGCGGCCTCCAAGGCGACGCCACCTTCTACCGACATGCCGAACTTGGAGTCCTCTTGGCCGGTCTGGATGTACTCGTGGGTGTGCGCCTCGACCCCCGGCGTGACCCGCAGCATCACCCGGGCGCGCATGTCGAGCGATCCGGCGATCGCGTCGATGCGCTCGAGCTCCTCGATCGAGTCGGCGACGATGCGACCAACGCCGTTCTCCAGCCCCATGCGCAGCTCTGCGTCGGACTTGTTGTTGCCGTGGAACATGATGCGCTCAACGGGGAAGCCTGCCTTCAGCGCGGTGTACAGCTCGCCGCCGCTGGCGACGTCGAGGCCGAGTCCCTCCTCGGCGACCATGCGCGCCATCGCGACGCACAGGAACGCCTTGCCGGCGAAGTACACGTCGGCGTCGGGATACGCGGCGATGTAGGCGCGCGCGCGCTGCCGGAACGTGTCTTCGCACATGACGAACAGCGGCGTGCCGAACTCCTGGGCCAACGTGACGACGTCGGCACCCCCGACCGAGAGATGCCCTTGGTCGGTGAGGACGGCGGTCGCGGGCAAGACATGTTTCAACGTATGCGGCATATGGGTTCCCCGGTCGTTCCTACATGGATGCGGGCGCCGAAACGCCGAGTAACGTCAGCGTGTTGCGGAGCGTGATCTGCGCGGCGTGACACAGCCACAGCCGGGCTTGGGTGAGACCCTCGTCGTCGGAGACAACGCGGCAGTCACGGTAGAACGCGTGGAACAACGATGCGAGCTCTTCAGCGTACCGAGTCATGCGATGCGGCGCGCGCAGACGGCCGGCGACCTCCACAGCCTCGGGGAGCTCCGCGATCTTGCGCAGCAGATCGAGCTCGGATTCGTGCTGGAGCTCCTCGAAGGGCACGTCATCGACCGCACGCGTGGCGATACCTTCGGCCTCAGCGCGCCTCATGATCGAACAGATACGCGCGTGCGCGTACTGAACGTAGTAGACGGGGTTCTCCTGGGACTGCGACACGACCAGATCGAGATCGAAGTTCACGGTCTGATCCATCGAGGTGCGCAGGAAGTGATAGCGAGCGGCGTCGACGCCGACCTCGTCGATCAACTGGTCGAAGGTCACGCCCTCTCCTTGACGCTTGGACATCGAGACCGTCTCGGCGCCGCGCACGAGGTGGACGAACTGGCCCAGCAGGAACTCGCAGTGCTCGGGGTCCTCACCAAGCGCGAGGATCCCGGCCTGCATCGCCTTCACGTGACCGTGATGATCCGCACCCCAGAGGTAGACGATCCGCTGGAACCCGCGCCGGAGCTTGTCGAGGAAGTACGCGAGATCCGAGAGCCGGTAATGAGGATGGCCGTCAGAGCGCACGAGCACGCGGTCCTTCTCGTCACCGAAGTCGGTCGTGCGCAGCCAGGTCGCGCCGTCTGCCTCGTAGACATGGCCGAGCGAACGCAGGACCTCGAGCAGGCGCGCGACGGCTCCCTCGTCGTGCATCGAGCTTTCCGAGAACCACACGTCGAACTCGACCCCGAAGCGTTCCAGCGTCGAGCGCTGATGCAGCAGCATCCGCCGCTTGCCCTCGATGCCCATGAAGATGGCGCGCTCGTCGGCCGGCGCGTCGACGTAGCGATCACCGACCTCGACGAGGATCTCCTTGGCGACATCGATGACGTAGTCGCCCTGATAGCCGCCTTCCGGCACCTCAGCCGGGCGATCGAACAACCCGAGGTAGCGAGCGGCGATCGACTCCCCGAACAGCCTGATCTGCCGACCGTGGTCGTTGATGTAGAACTCGCGCTCGACGGTGTGGCCCGCCGCGTCCAGAAGGCGAGCGAGGGTGTCGCCGATCGCGGCCCACCGCCCGTGACCCAGATGCATCGGACCGGTGGGGTTCGCGCTGACGAACTCGACCTGGATCTTCTCCGGCTCCTCTCCTTGGGATTGGCCCCAGCGTTCGTCGGCCTGCACGACCTGTCGGGCGATGCCGGTGAGCCAGGCGTGCGTCAGGGAGAAGTTGATGAAGCCCGGCCCTGCGATGTCCATGTGCGAGACGTGCTCGACGTGGCCGAGCGCTTCGATGATGGCTGCGGCGATCTCGCGCGGCTGCCTGCCTGCCACGCGCGCTAGAACCAAGGAGATGCCGGTCGACCAGTCGCCGTGCTCCTTGCGCGCCGGACGCTCCATCACGACCGCAGGGATGTCGAACGGTGGGAGCGTCCCTGCCGCCTGCGCGCGCACGATCGCGTCACGAACCGCGGTCGCGAGTTGGTACTGAACCATCAGGCCTCCGGGAAGATGGTTTCGCCGGCCAGGACCTTCTCGACGGTCTCGAGGAGGTCCACCGGGTCGAATGGCTTCGTAAGATATGCGGACGCGCCGAGCTCGAGCCCGGAATTCACGTCCATGTCCTGCGCGCGAGCCGACAGGAAGATGATCGGGATGTGCGCGGTCGCGGGATCGCCCTTGATGCGCCTACAGACCTCGCGCCCGTCGAACTTCGGCATCATCACATCGAGAAGCATGATGTCGGGCTTGAATTGCCGCACGACACGTAGCGCTTCTTCGCCGTCGGACGCTTTGGCGACCTCGTATCCCTCCAACTCGAGGTTGACCTCGAGGAGCTGTTGGATGACACGGTCGTCGTCGACAACCAGCACGCGCGCCAGTGCGATGCACCTCCCCTAAACGTAAGGGGCCTATCCTAGCGCTGCGCTCAGAAGGGGCCGAACATCAGATTTCGCGCGTGGTAATCTTTGCGCTCTCGCCCCCGTAGCTCAGAGGATAGAGTACCGGCCTCCGGAGCCGGGAGCGCTGGTTCGAGTCCAGCCGGGGGCACCTATTTCGAGCAGCGGAAACCCGGAATGGCTTTGGATGGTGGTCGAGAATACTCTCCCGGCGACACGAACTTAGCTGCGCGTGTGGCGCGAGATGAGTTCGTCGATCTGGGGGACGAGCTCTTTGGGGACCACGATCGTGGCCTGGCTCTGATCCTCGAAGGCCGCTTCGTCCTCGGCGATGGCTTCGTCGTCTGGTTGTGCTCCGTAATGCTCGAGCAAGCGACGAACCCGCGCTTCGTCCCAGCCTTTCGGAAACTTATTCTTCGTCATCGCTTACGCCGCCTTCGTTTTCTGAATGCCCAGAGAGCCTTGCCGCGAGTTCGTAGGCAGTCACCACGAAGATACTCCTGTCATCCGGATCCGGCACGTAGATCACCCGGAGAAAGCGTCCGGTCTCGGTCTGACCGATCGCTACGCGCGTGCCCTCTGATCCCGGCCGGTCCTCGAGACGAGACTCCAGCGCCCGACAACCTCCTCGGTGCGAACAAGCACAGCAGGCGAGGTGTTTGGTGCGCTCAGGGCGCGGCGGGCAGGCGAACCGTGAACGTCGAGCCGGAGCTTGGATTCCGCCGAGCCTCAACGGTGCCGCCCATCGCCTCCACCAGGTTCCGGACGATGTGCAAGCCGAGACCGACCCCAGCCGCCACGCCGATCTCGCTGGCGGCGCCCCGCTTGAAGGCCTCGAAGATGTCGCCCTCTTCGGGCACGCCTACGCCCTCGTCGATGACGACGATGTGAACGTCCCCGGCGATCAGCGCGACCCGGATCGTGATCGTGCCGCCGCCGGGCGAGTACTTGATCGCGTTGTCGAGCAGATGCCCGAGTACCTGGTAGAGCGCTGCGGGATCTGCAGAAGCCATGATCCCTTCCGGAGAGTCGGCAACCACGTCGTGCGCGTCCGACAGGCTCGAGAAGGCATTCGAGATCACCTTGACGAGAGGTCCCATCTCCACCGGCATCTTGAGGAGCTCGCGCGCTTGAACGTCTGCTCTGGCTTCGATCAGCAGCTCGTCGATCTGCCGATGAAGCTCCTCGGCGTTCCGAACGATCGCCTCCAAGACTTCGACCCGCTGACCTTCCGGCATCACATCCCAGTGCGCCAGAAGCGTCTGCGGCAGTCCTTCGATGGCCGTCAGGGGAGTCTTCAGCATGTGCTCTGCGGTCGCGAGGAAGCGGGCGCGCGACCGCAACTTCTCTTCGGCTGCCACGACGCGCTTCTCGGTCTCGGCAACTTCCTCGCGCGTTACGTGATCGGCGATGATCTTCGCGAAGAACTCCATCACGGTGATGACCGTCTCGGGGACGTCTCGGGCCTCACGGCTCGCGCCGCAGACCCGTCCATAGAGCTTGTGCTTGGCGGCCATGACGGGGACGCTCACGTACGTCTGCAGCCCCAGATCGTGCGCAACCCAGCTGTCGGGGTCAGTCCCCGTCAGCCCCACGGGAGATCGAGTCACACCCGCGATCGCCTCAGGTCGCAGGTCCGCCGGAAGGGAGATCGTGATGCCTTCGCTGACTTGGTTCTCGACGGAATACACGAACCGCACTTCCTGCGTGTGGCGATCCCAGTCGAACACCGTCAGGTACGTCGACTCGAAGCCCGCGAGCTTCGCCAATGCCTCCAGCAGAGGACGGGTCAGTCCTTCGAGATCGTGCGTCATCGTCGCGGCGCGCGCGACCACTTGACGGAGGTCGACCACGGCGGGAGCCTGCGATCCGCGCGTAGACGTTTGCGACCCTTCCTCGACTGGCTGTTGGGGATCCGGCAATCTCACTCCCTGACCGAAGGTTCTCAGGAAGGAACCTACGCGGTGTCCGGTCTCCTGCCAAAGGATGAGCCTCGCGTGACCTCTTCGCGGACCGCGGGCGCGACCACCGTGCCGAGCAGCTCGATGGAGCGCATCACTTTGTCGTGGGGCATCGTGCCGACCGCGAACTGGATGAGGAAGCGGTCGTGCCCAAAGATCCCGTGTTGGAACAGGATCTTCTCGATCACCTCTTCGGAACTGCCGACGAAGTTCGCACCGCGCAGGGTCGCGGAAGCTTCGTAGTCCGCGCGCGTCATCGGCGACCAGCCACGCTCCCGCCCGATCCGGTTCATCGCCGACGACACGGAGGGGAACGATGTATCGAGCGCTTCCTGGGCGGTGTCGGCGATGAAACCGTGCGAGTTGATGCTGAGCCGCGGCGGCGTCTCGTGTCCGGCCCGTCGAGCAGCTTCGCGGTGCAGTTCCGCCATCGGCGCGAAGCGCTCGGGCATGCCCCCGATGATCGCGAGCGCCATCGGCAGACCGAGCGTGCCGGCGCGCACGACTGAGCCCGGGTTGCCGCCGACGGCGAGCCAGATCGGCAATCGCTCCTGCAGCGGACGCGGGAACACGGCCAGGTCGTCGATCGGCGAGCGGTGCTTGCCGGACCAGCGCACGCGCTCGGATGCCTGCAGCCGCAACAGCAGCTCGAGCTTCTCGGCGAACAGCTCGTCGTAATCGTCGAGGTCGTAGCCGAACAGCGGGAACGACTCGATGAACGAACCGCGGCCGGCCATGATCTCGGCGCGCCCGTTCGACAGCAGGTCGAGGGTCGAGAACGACTGGAACACGCGGACCGGATCGTCCGAGCTGAGCACCGTCACCGCACTCGTGAGACGGATGCGCGACGTTCGTGCAGCGGCGGCGGCCAGTACCACGGCTGGCGCGGAGACGAGGAAGTCCGGACGATGGTGCTCGCCGAGGCCGAACACGTCGAGCCCGAGCTGATCGGCGAGCTCGATCTGCTCGAGCAGCTCGCGCATCGTTCGTGCGTCGTCGCTGGGGTTCGCGCCGTCCAGGGTGCGCGGCACGAATGTGTAAAGACCGATCTCCATGCTCACACCGATCCCCCGGCCGAAGGGTGCGGGCTGCCCGCCCGGCCCCGACATCTCCCCGCAGGCTGGGCAATCCGGCGGCCCTCTGCTACTATCTCGCTCGAGTTCGAGGTTCTGCCGAAACATAGCACCGGCCGCACCCGTTCAACCTTATGGGTGGCGGCCGTTCGTTGTAGAGGGAGCTTCTTTCTCCCGGCTCTGAAGATGCGCCGGTCAACTAGTAGGGCGCTGCAATCGCAGGGCTAAGAAGGAGGAACCACATGCGTGGAACCGTTAAGTGGTTCAGCGACGAGAAGGGCTTCGGCTTCATCAGTCGCGAGGACGGCGAAGATGTCTTCGTCCACCACTCGGGGATCCAGGCCGACGGGTACCGCACCCTCGGCGAAGGCCAGACGGTCGAGTTCGAAGTGACGCAGGGCCCCAAGGG
>JBKJXT010000409.1:0-4198 GCA_046716205.1 Actinomycetota bacterium | reverse complement strand
CGACGGCACCGAAGGCACCGAAGACGAAGGGACGGAGGTCGTAGTGCGCGCAGTACACAGCCGTATCGCCGGCGCGCTCGTCCTCGCGCTCGCATCGACCGCCTGCATCGGCGGTGGTGACCGAGCGCCGACCTCCTACGCCGTCGAGCAGACCGTGGGAGCGGTGCAGATCCGATCGACCTCCGGCGCAGCCTGGACGCCCGGCGCGGTCGGTGCTCACGTCGACGCCTCCGGATCCGTTCGAGTTGCTCAAGGGGGTTCGGTGACCCTCGAGCGCGGAACCTCGACGCTGGAGCTCCGCTCCGGTTCGAGCACGGGCGAGCTCATCATCTCCGCACCAGACCGTATCGAGATCCGCGCCGGCGAGGTTCTCGTGCACTCGACCCCGGAGGCGCCGATCTCGATAACGTCACGCGGCGTCGAGGCGGGGGAAGCCTCCGGCATCTATCGCGTCGACCGCCGGCTGTCGCTGCGGGTCGCCGTGTACGAGGGCACCGCCTCGATCGTCGGCCCCTCGAACGACCTGACGCTCGGCGCGCTGCAGCAGACGGTTGTGGCGGGCAGGACCGTTCCCGCGCAGCCGACGCCGCTGGCGGTGCGCTCCGACGATGTCTGGGACAAGCGCTTGCTCGCCGACGTGCTCGAGCTCGACCGTGCGCTGGCGCCGCTCATCCGCGGATACGAAGCCGAGTTCGGCAAGCGCGCCAAGGCGTCGGCCGATTTCCGCAACGTCGCGCCGGGCTCCGATCTGAAGTTCCTCTCTGGATACCTGCGCTCTCGGTCAAACGGCGATCTGCTGGTCGGGCTCGTGATGGCATTGATCCTCAGCGAACGAACCAAGCTCCCCCTCAAGGACACCTTCGCCGATCTCATGACCCAGCTCGATGACGGCGCGTCGTGGGGGTTGCTGTGGCACGGCAGGCGCGCGCCGGGCGAAGACCTTCGGGACGCAGTGGTCCGCGCGATCGGGCTCCGTACCGGCGACATCGCGCCGATCCCGGGGGGTGTCACGGGCGGCTCCGGCAGCGGCGGAAGCGGATCCGGCGGCAACGGGGGTGGCGGTGGCGGCGGTACGAGCCGTCCGACGCCGACCAGCTCGCCGTCTCCTTCGAAGAGCCCAACCAAACGCCCGTCGCCGACCCCGTCGCCCACCGGAAGCTCCTCGCCTTCTCCTTCGCCGTCTCCGACCCAGACGCCGGAGTGCAGCGTGGTGGACCAGCTCCTGGGCAACTGCTGAGCCGCCCGCGCCTGGTGCCATGCCCGATTCGTGCTGCTACTATCCGCGCCCGTGCGGGTTCCATCTTCATCTGATGTTCTGACAGGGCGACGCCGAACGCTTGGCATCGCCGCCGCCGTCGTGGTGGCCCTCGCGATCGCCCTTGGCGCGATCTCGACCTTCTATACCGAGATCCTGTGGTTCCGGGAGGTAGACGCTGGGGCCGTGTTCTGGGCCTCGGTGTGGACGAGGGTCGGGCTCGGGGTCGCATTCGGCGCAACGTTCGCGCTCGTGCTGCTTGTGAATCTGTGGATCGCGCGCAAGATCACGAACCCGGCGCGGATGTTCAGCGTCACGGATGCTGTCCTGGAGCGCTACCGGGCCACCTTGCAGCCCTACACCAAGTGGCTGGTGATCGGCGGCTCGATCGCTTTCGGCGTGTTCGCCGGCTCCGGCGCGACGGTGAAATGGCGCGAGTGGCTGCTGTACAACAACGCGACCGACTTCCCCGGCAAGATCGACCCGTTGTTCAACAAGAATCTCGGCTTCTACGTATTCAAGCTGCCGTTCCTGCAATTCGTGTTCACGTGGGCCTTCTCCGCGCTGGTGTTGACGATCCTGGTGACGGCAGCGGTGCACTACTTCATGGGGGGGATCCGGCCGCAGGCGCGCGGTGATCGTGTCGCGCCGGAGGTGCGCGCACACATCAGCGTGCTGCTGGGGCTGCTCGTGCTTCTCAAGGCCTGGGGCTACCGCCTCGACCAGTTCAACCTGTTGTATTCCGACCGCGGTGTCGTAGACGGAGCGTCCTACACCGACGTCAACGCGCAGCTCCCCGCTCTTCGATTGTTGGTCGTGATCGCGGTGATCTGCAGCGTGTTCTTCTTCCTCAACGCACGCTTGAAGAACTGGCTACTGCCGATCGGTGGCATCGCGCTGCTCGCGCTTACCTCGGTGGTCGCCGGCGGGATCTATCCAACGGCGGTGCAGCGGCTGCGCGTGACACCGAACGAGCGGCTGCGCGAGGCTGAGTTCATCAGATCCAACATCGAGGCGACCCGCGAAGCGTTCGGGATCGACAAGGTGGAGATCCGCAGCCTCGATCCGAAGGAAGCGCTATCGGCGAAACAGGCTGCCGCCAACCGGCCCACGATCGAGAACATCCGGCTGTGGGAGCCGTCGGTGTTGGTTGAGCAGTACATCAGCCTCCAGCGGATCACGCCGTACTACGAGTTCCTCGATCTCGACGTCGATCGGTACGACTTCGAGTCGGGCAAGCGCATGGTGATGCTCTCGGCGCGCGAGGTATCTCCGCGCGGGTTGTCCCCGAGCGCGCAGACATGGCTCAACCGCCATCTCTCCTACACGCATGGGTTCGGCGTCGTAGCCTCGCGCGTCGACCGGGTGACAACCGAAGGACGCCCGGACTTCATCCTGGAGAACATCCCGGAGTCGCCGCCGCTGGTTTCCGAGGATGGCGGCCCCGTGGTCCAGGAGCCTCGGATCTACTTCGGCGAGAACAACGAGGTCAACTTCGTCATCGTCCGGTCCGCGCAGAAGGAGCTCGACTACCCCAAGGGCGAGTCCGCGGCCGAATACACCTACGAAGGACCGGGCGGGATCCCGCTCGACAGCCCGCTGGTGCGCGCGGCGTTCGCGTGGCGCTTCCGCGACGTCAACCTGTTGATCTCAGGCGCGATCGGCTCGGAGTCTCGCATCATGTTCAGGCGGACGGTGCTCGACCGCGTGCAGCGCGTCGCGCCGTTCGCGTCGTTCGATTCCGATCCCTACATCACGATGGTCGATGGCCGTCTGGTCTGGATCGTCGACGGATACACCTCGACGGAGATGTATCCCTACGCGCAACGGGTGGACTTCGGAGAGGTATCGGACAACGGCGTCACCGGCGTCGGGAACTACATCCGCAACTCTGTGAAGTTCACCGTCGATGCCAAAGACGGGACCATCCGAGGTTACGCGTGGGATGAAGAAGACCCCATCTTGAAGGCGTGGATGAAGGTGTTCCCCGACCTGCTGAAGCCGAAGGCAGCGCTGCCGGCGTCCATCCTTGCCCACGTGCGGTACCCAGAGGGCCTATACAAGCTGCAGACGGATCGCTACGCGAACTACCACATCACCGATCCTGACAATTTCTATCTGAAGCAGGACGCGTGGCTCGTGTCGAAGGACCCGACACAGTCTGCCACCGCGCAGCCGCCCGTTCCGCCTTATTACGTGCTGATGAGGCTGCCGGAGGAGAAGGAGCTCAGCTTCGTCCTGGTCCGGCCGTTCGCGCCCGTGGGCAGACAGAACCTGTCCGCGTACATGGTCGCGCACTCGGATCCGGAGAACTACGGCCAGCTGGTCTCGTACGTGCTGCCACGGGCGGAGTCTTTCTTCGGTCCCGAGCAAGTAGAAGCGCGCATCAAACAGGATCCTCTCGTGAGCCAGCAACTGACGCTGTGGGATCAGTCGGGGTCGCGGGTGCTGTACGGGAACCTGCTGATCGTTCCCATCGAGAACTCGCTGCTGTACGTGCAGCCGTTGTACCTGCGTGGTGAAGGGTCGAACATCCCAGAGCTTCGGCGGGTCGTGGCGGTGACCGGCGAGAGCGTCAAGATGGGGGACACGCTGAACGACGCGCTGAGCGCGATCTTCAAGGGCGCGCCGTCGATCCTCGATCCGGGGGGACCGGCTGGGAAGTCCCTGGTCGATCTGCTGCAGGAAGCGCTCGAGCATGATCGGCGCGCGCAGACCGCGCTGCGGGCAGGCGACTTCGCGACCTACGGGCGCGAGCAGGACCTGATGCGCAAGGCGCTGGAAGAAGCGGCGAAGCAGTCGGGCGCGTCACCGTCGCCCTCACCGACGCCCGGTCGAAGTCCGGCGCCGGCGTAAGGTGGCTGGGCGCGCCGCGCGCCTGGTATCATCGCGGCAAGCGACGCGGGGTGGAGCAGTTCGGTAGCTCGCTGGGCTCATAACCCA
>JBKJXT010000408.1:0-5645 GCA_046716205.1 Actinomycetota bacterium | reverse complement strand
CCGTCCTTGACGGTCAACACGACCGCGCCCGCGTCGGGCGGTGGTGCATCTGGGGTGATGTTGGTTGAGCTCAGGGCGGCGCTTGCGACGGTCACCGTTGGGCCGAGGACGACGTCGGGCTCGACGGTGTCCACCGCCAGCAGACCGACGAGGCGGTCGGCCGATGCGAGCATGACACCCATGTCCGTTCCCGCGAGCGTGCCGCCCATCGTGATGAGGTACACCCCGAGCGACAGAACCGTGACGCTGACGTCTCCGCCGATGGGTGCGAGCGCTGTGTCGATCGCCTTCTCGATCGCGGCCGCTCCGCCGGCGACGGCGATCAGATCGGTCGTGACCGAGTCCAGGTGCCCGTCCGCGTCGACGTCGATCACGAAGCTCATCGTGAAGGAGCCGTCCATCGCGCCGTAAAGCGCGAGGACCTGCTCTTCGTTCTGAGCGACGAGGTTCGAGCCATCCACCGACAGGGCGGCGACGTCGACCCCGGCTCGTTCCGCCACGAAGGTGATCGCGTACTGATCGCCTTCGGGCAGCGACAGCTTCGAGACCGATACGTTGTCCGCGCCGATCGTGGTGAGCGCTCCCAATGCTTGTTGCAGCGTTACCTCGTCGAGCAACGTCGGGTCGAGCGCCCCGGTCGTCTGTCCGTCGAGGCTCAAAGTGAAGGTTCCACCACCTGCGCGCACCTTGAGGATCTGAACCTCCAACGTGTCCGCGCCGCCATCGATGTCGGTGACGACCGAGATGTTCTTCCCGCCGTGTCTACGCGTTGCGATCCCGATGGCCGGCGGTTCGATCGGGGTCGCCGCATCGATGCTCGACGGATGACGCATGCCGACGGCCCAACTGGTGCTCGTACCGCCGACGACGCGTTCGACGGCGTTGAAGCTCACCAACGTCGAACCGAACGAAACCTCACCGCTCCGGATGTCGCCCATCGACGCGGCGCCGGGGAGCACGAGCATGTCCGATCCGTCGCCGCCGACGAAGGCAACGCGGACCGAAGGATCAGAGCCGGCGGAGATGACGGTCAGTGCATCGTCAAGCTCCGAGCCCCACACGAGGATCTCGGAGATCTCGTCGAGCGCGCGCACCTCGTCACCGAAGCGAACGGCGTCCTTGTCGAACTGCAAGCTTGCGTGACCACCGCTCATCTCGAGCGACCACGGCGACGGTGACGACGTCGCCGATGTTGACGTGATCGAGACGACGTCGTTGTCGCCGGTTGCGGCGTCGCTCGGCGCGATGACGTCTTCACCGGAGCTCGGCGTTGCGGCGTCGCTCGGCGCGATGACTTCTTCACCGGAGCTCTGCGTTGCGGCGTCGCTCATCGGGACGTCGTGGGTCTGTCCGAGCTCGAGCGTCGGCGACATGAGACCGTCGCTCGCATGCTCCTCGCCGAGCGCGTGACCGAGCTCATGAAGGATCACCGTCGCGAGGTCCATGCCACGCGATCCGTCACGCGCCCATCCGTGACCCGCAGCGTCGACGTCGATCGTCACGACGGCGCCGCTCGTGCGACCGAGCTCGTCGTCGGACAGGTCACCGATCTCGAACGTGATCGTGTCGAGGTCGGCGCCGGGGCGTGCCGTGCGCCAGATCGCCTTCGCGTCTTCGGCGGCCGCGTCGAGCTCCGCTCCGGTCAGCGGTGGCGCGTCGCTCACTGCCTCCGCGGGCGCGCTCGCGGCGACGAGCAACCGCACCGTCTCCCTCTTGACGACGACCTGCGAGCGATCGTTAGCGCGCTCGGCGATCGAGAGGAGGACAAACGAGATCGCGTCGGCACGAGCCACCGCTTGATCGAGTGCCTCACCGATGGTGAAGGCGTCGGTCTGAGTCAGCGGGAGGCGCTGAGAACTCGATGCGTTGGCCGCGGCCGGTCCCACGAGGACGGGAGTGACGAGCAGAAGGAGGAGAGAAAAACTTGTGGCGCGGATCGTGCGGCCGTGGTGACGCACGGTGGGCGGAGTGTTCGCGCCGTCGTGGTCGAGCGTTGCCGAGAGGACCGTTGCGCGCGCACGGTTCGCTTCAGACGCACGGAAAACCCGCGATATCCGAAGTGAGGTGAACCAGCGTCCCCAACGTGTTTCCACTTGCCCCAGCCCCCCAGGCCGCCCCTATGTGGGGATATGTCCGCTACGTGTATCTCACTCCGCGTGGCCTGTCAAAAACGGTGTGTGGGAAGTCCTGGCATGACGGGTCGCCCCAAAGCTGGATCGCGTTCGATGTCGCGGGCGCCGCCTCCGACGTCGAACGACCACCTCATCATGAGGCTCCATGGGCGTGTGTCGCCTTTCTATACTGAGTATAGTTTCCGAGGAGGCTTCGCATGTCGATCCCGATGATGTTGCTGGCGCTGTTAGAGGAAGGACCCTCGCACGGCTTCGGTCTGAAGTCGGCGATCGAATCGAGGACGGCTGCGGTGTGGCCGATCAACGTCGGACAGATCTACACGACGCTCGGCCGGCTCGAACGGGACGAGCTCGTTCGTTCGAAGCGGCTGAAGGCATCACAGCATCAACCGCTCTACGAGATAACGGCGAGAGGACGGACGCGCCTCGCCTCTTGGATGGCATCACCCTCCGACGGTCAACCGCAACGTGACGAGCTCGTACTCAAGGTCGTCGTTGCATCGTCGAGAGGTTCCGCCGAGGCACGCCAGGTGATCACGCGCGAGCACGCCGTCGTCGAGGCTCGCCGGCGAGCGCTCGTCGCGTCACGCGCCGGCGCAGTCCGCGATGGCGACATGCCGGCTGTGTTGTTGTTCGACGCGCTCATCTTCGATGCGGAGGCGCGGATCCGTTGGCTCGAAACATGCATCGCGCGATACACACACACCGCGTCCTCGACGCAGCCGCGCCCGGCGAAGGAACCAGCGACGACAACGGGCCCGCCTCCGACGCCCGCGCAAGAACCGAAGCAACGCAGACGGTTGCTGCGGCGCCGGGATCGGTGAACGAAGAGTGCTACTGCAGCGCCGCACGCGCACGCCCTTGGAGACGGACCGAAGAGTCTCCTGACGTAACAGTGAGTCACTGAATGAGATCGGGCTCTTCCCGGCAGAGGCGGGCACAGCCCTCCAAGGCAAGCATCCCCATCGCGATCATCGCGTCGGGAGAGCCGAACCCGAACGCCTGGCGCGTGAGCACGCGGATTCGCGTGTTGAGGGACTCGGTGCGTGCGTTGGAGAACTCGAGCCGCAGTGCCCGCTCGATCGCGTGACGTCGTGCCGCGACCGAGCGCGCGACCTTCACGAAAGCGGGGATGCGACATCGAAGCGCCCAGGAGATCCAACGCATGGAGCAGGTCTTCTCAGTTCAGAAACGAACCGTGTTCACGAGGCCTTCGACCTTTGAAGCCCAGGCAGGGCTGTCATGTCGCCACGGAGCCATCCGCCACCAGCAGGCCGCCGCCCAGGCAAGCAAGAGCCGCTCGACGATCTCGAGGTCGGGAGTCGCCGGGGCTCCGAGGGCTCGGCGTGCTCGCTCGAACCTTGGAACGATGCCTCCATGCCCACTCGCCACCTCGAAGTAGGCGGCGTCCCAGGCCCATACCGTCCTGATCGGCATCGGATCGATGAAGAGGGGTGCTCCGCCCATCGTTCGGGCAACGACATTCGAGAAGTGCAGATCGCCGTGATTCATCGCGACCTCACACGCACCCGAAACGAATTCCCAGCTCTCGTCGAGGCCAGCTAAGGCTCGCTCGACGTCGCCCGGGCAGTTCAGTGCGCGCGCCGCCACGACGTGCTCGCGCAGCCAGTCGGCGTCCATCGTGATCGCACGCGAGACCTTTGGTGCGGCGAGCTGGGACCGAACTGCCAACAGCACGACCGCTTCCGCGTGCTCGGACGAATCACGATCGAGTCGCCCGTCGCACTGCTCGAGAACAAGCCACCCCACGCCGCCTAGTTCACCAGACCCGAAGACTCTCGGTACCAATCCCTCCGCGGAATCGTGCATCGAGACCATCCACTCGCGCTCGTCCGTTCGCGAACCTAGTTTCAGGAGAACCCGGCTTCCGTCGCGGCGTGCGACGCCTGTGGCCCATACGCTGCCGTTTCCAGGTTCATCTGGTTCAAGCCCTACTACGACATCTCCGATCGCTGGATCTCGCCTCGCGAGCTCACAGAGGAAGGCCGTCGTACGCGCGTCAGTGTGGAGGCGATCCTCGGTGCGCCACACGCCGCGCAGACGTTCCAGGCTTGGCTCCTCCTTCCTGTGTTCAGGCAATGCCTGGTCTGCGGGCGTGGGTCACCGGGTTCCGCCGGCCGACTGAGCGATTCGGAGCCAGCAATGGCCGTTCGGCCAACCGCTGCAGTGACACCTCAGCCGGTTCCGATCTCGTCCGGCAAGCTCAACAGGTGCGTGATCCGACCGTCGTCCCCGAGACGCGCGACGTACGCACCGCGGGCGAAGACCCCGTCCGGTTTCGCCAAGGTCCATGGCCGACGCACCCAGCGGCCGAGCACTTGCTGAGTCCCCAGTTCAGCGACGAGGGGGCCGTAGCTCCGCTGGATCTCTGCAATCGCGTCGGCGAACGGGCGAGGACCCCGCGACTCACCGTGTACGTGCGCGACCTCGGCGGCTTCGGAGAGAGATGCCTCGAGGAGCTCGAGCCGCGCCAATGGGTCCGACGCATTGAACGCCAAGGCGACACGCACGAGAGGGTCTTCCACACAACCTCCATGACCGCGGCCCAGGTCACACGATGTTACAGAGGAATGTCGGCAAGCACCCCATCGTTGAACGTGACACTGACTTTCGAGCGTCGCACCTGGAAGATGGGTCTTCTTCGCGGATTCCGGTCAAGGGCTCAGGCGCAGTCCATAGGCAACAGTGGCGTAGTCGCGGGAGCCGGAGCTGCCCGAGCGGCGGCTGTTTCCCGTGACGAAGACCGTGGTGGCGTCGGGGCTCACCGCGATCGAGGTCGCTTGGTCGTGGTTGTTCGCGGGGCCGTTGTAGCGGGCGACCCACAGTTCGGCGCCGATCGCGGCGGCGTAGGCGACCGTGGCGTAGTCGTAGTAGCCCCCCGAGCCGGCGCTGGATCCCGTGACGAAGACCCTGGTGCCGTCGGGGCTCACCGCGATCGAGGTCGCACGGTCGTTGTAGTTCGCGGGGTTGTAGCGGGCGACCCACAGCTGGGCGCCGATCGCGGCGGTGTAGGCGACCGTGGTGTAGTCGCCGGTGGGGTAGTAGCTGGCCGTGCCATCGCTTTGTCCCGTGACGAAGACCGTGGCGCCGTCGGGGCTCACCGCGATCGAGGTCGCTCCGTCGTATCTGTTCGCGGGGCCGTTGTAGCGGGCGACCCACAGTTGGGTGCCGATCGCGGTGGCGTAGGCGACCGTGGCGTAATCGTAGTAATCCGAGCCGACGCTGACTCCCGTGACGAAGACCATGGCGCCGTTGGGGCTCACCGCGAGCGAGGTCCCTCCACCCGAGGTCGTGTATCCGCCCAGGTTCGCGGGGCCGCTGTAGCGGGCGACCCAACGTTCGGCGCCGCTGGCGGCGGCGTAGGCGACCGTGGCGTAGTTGGAGTTGACGAGATACCACGCGCCATTGCTCCCCGTGACGAAGACCGTGGCGCCGTCGGGGCTCACCGCGAGCGCGGTCGCGTAGTCGGAGGAATTCGCAGGGCCGTTGTAA